>JAJYTV010000168.1 GCA_021792885.1 Bacillota bacterium | reverse complement strand
ATCTATCTCGATCGTTTCTTCTCCGTCGAGATGTGGGGCGGCGCGACCTTCGACACGTCGATGCGCTTCCTCAAGGAATCTCCCTGGGACCGCCTCTCCCAACTCCGGGAGCAGCTGCCGAACACGCTCTTCCAGATGCTCCTGCGTGGAAGCAACGCCGTGGGGTACGCGAACTACCCGGACAACGTCGTGCAGCGCTTCGTCCGCACGGCGGCGGAGGAAGGCATCGACGTCTTCCGCATCTTCGACAGCCTCAACTCGATCGACGGCATGCGGGTCGCGATCGAGGCCGCCCTCACGACGGGCCGGCTCGTCGAGGCGGCGATCTGCTACACCGGCGACTGCGCCGATCCGGCGGAGGACCTCTATACGATCGACTACTACCTGCGCCTCGCGTCTGAGCTCAAGGCTCTCGGGACGCACATCATCGCGATCAAGGACATGGCGGGGCTCCTCGTGCCGCGCAGTGCGAAACTCCTCGTCGAGGCGCTGCGCCGGGAGATCGGCCTGCCGGTCCACCTGCACACCCACGACACGGCCGGCACGGGCGTGAGCACCGTCCTGGCCGCGGCGGAGGCCGGGGCCGCGATCTGCGACGTTGCGGTCTCTTCCATGGCGGGCGGCACGTCCCAGCCGAACATGACGGCCGTCATCGCGGGCCTGCGCGGCACCACGCGCGATCCCGGCGTCCCGCTGCAGGCCTGCGACCAGGCGGCGGAGAGCTGGGCCCGCATCCGCCGGCGCTACCGGCGCTTCGAGACGGCGCCCGGCGAGGCGGCCATCGGCGTGCACATCCACGAGATGCCGGGCGGCCAGTACACGAACCTCCACGCGCAGGCCGTGGCGGCAGAGCTCGGGGACCGCTGGGCGGAGGTCGTGCAGGCATATTCCGGCGTCGACCGCCTGCTCGGCCGCATCGTCAAGGTGACGCCGAGCAGCAAGGCCGTCGGCGATTTCGCCGTCTTCCTCGTGAGCCAGGGACTGCGTCCCGGGGACCTCTCGGAGGAGGCGCTCTCTGACCCGGAGCGTGCGTCTCGGCTGCGCCAGCTCGACTTCCCGGAATCCGTCGTGCAGCTGCTCTCCGGCTACATCGGCCAGCCCGCGCGGCCCTTCCCCCCGCGCCTGAAAGAGCTCGTGCTCAAGGGGCAGCCGCCGCTCGAGGGCCGCGCCGGAGCGCTTCTCCAGCCGGTGGATTTCGACGCGCTGCAGGCGGAGGTCGCGCAGCGCTTCCACCGCAAGCCGGACCTGCGCGACGCGCTGACCTACATCTTCTACCCGCGCCCGTGGGAAGAACTGCTCGCCCACGAGGCGAAGTACGGCAGCACCTCGGTACTCGACACGGAGACCTTCTTCGAAGGCGTCGCCCCCGGCGACGAGATCGAGGTGGACATCGACCGCGGCATGACGCTCGTCGTCCACCTCACCTCGGTGAGCGACGCGGATGCCGACGGGACGCGCATCCTCTACTTCGAGCTGAACGGATCGCCGCGCTCCATCGCGGTCGCCGACCGCAGCATCGCGACGGCCGCGCACGAGCGGGCGCGCGCCGACACCGCCGACGAGTCGCAGGTCGGGAGCCCGATGCCTGGAGAGGTGATCCGCATGATGGCAACGCGCGGAGGGGGCGTCCACCGCGGCGACCCGCTCCTCGCGCTCGAGGCGATGAAGATGGAAGTGCTCGTGCGCGCGCCGCACGACGGGCGCGTCGCGGACATCGCCGTGCGGGTCGGAGACAAGGTCGGCGTCGGCGACCTGCTGCTGGTGGTCGAGCAGGAAGGGTGAGCCGGTGCCGGGTGCGCCCAAGCCACGGCGCGCCCGGGGCTGAGGAGGAACGGGGCATGGCTTCACTGCAGGGCACGGCCCTCGTGACGGGTGCGACGAGCGGTCTCGGGAAGGCAATGGCGGAGGCTCTGCTGCAGGCGGGCATGGAGGTCGCCGTCGCCGCCAGGCCGACGCCTCGCCTCGAAGAGACGGTGCGGACGTGGCAGGCGGAAGGCCTGCGGGCGCACAGCGCAGCGGTCGACGTGCGGGATCCCCAGTCCGTCGAGCGGCTTGCCGCGTTCGTAGAGGAGGAGTTCGGCGGCCTCGACCTCCTCGTCAACAACGCCGGCATCGGCATGCGCACCGTCAACCCCAGCTTCATGACGCAGCCGAAGGCCTTCTTCGACGTACCGGTGGCCGGCTTCGAGGACGTCGTGCGCACGAACCTCATCGGCTACTTCCTCGTCGCGCGCGCCCTGATGCCGATCTTCCTGCGTCAAGGGCGAGGACGGATCGTCAACATCACGATGAACATCGAGACGATGCAGCGCCGCGGCTTCGTCCCCTACGGACCCGCACGGGCCGGCGCCGAGGCGCTCGGCCGCATCATGGCCGAGGACCTGCGGCCCTATGGGATCTCAGTGAACCAGCTGCTGCCGGGCGGTGCGACCGCGACGGGGATGATCCCGGACGGAGTCCCCCGCGAGGGTCTCCTCCAGCCGGAGATCATGGGGCCGCCGATCGTCTTCCTCGCATCGTCAGAGGCCGAAGGACTCACAGGGGCGCGCATCGTGGCGAAGGATTTCGACGCATGGCTCCGCGAGAGGAGCCGCGGTGAGAGCTGACCTGCAGCGCACCGCTTCGAAGCCTGGCCTGCCCCTGGGGTGCGCGGCCCTGCGCATGGGTTCGCACGAGGAGAAGCGGCCCGATTAAGGCTGCTTCTCCCCGGTAGCGCGGGTCCTCCGAAAGCGCGCAGTCGATCGCGGCGAGGTCGATCGCCTTGCGCAGCGCGGGATGCGCCTTCACGTCCTCGACCCACTGCCCGTGGAACATCACCCTGCGCTCGTTGCGCAGACTCTCCCGGTATTCGACCGGCGTCCTCAGTCGCAAGACAAGCCGCTCACCGCGCGGCTACGCACGGGCGGCCCCGGGGTCCGCGTCGGCCGCGATGCGACGCAGTTCGTCCTTGCGCACCTTGCCGGTGCCCGTCTTCGGCATCTCGTCGAGGAAGATGATACGCTTCGGCTGCTTGAAGCGGGCGATCCTGTCCTGGAGGAAGTGGCCGAGTTCCGCCGCCTCCAAAGGAGCCCTGCGCACGACGAACGCCACCGGCACCTCCCCCCAGCGGGCGTCGGCGACGCCGACGACGCCGCAGTCCGCCACCGCCGCGTGCTGCAGGATCGCGTCCTCCACTTCGAGGGAGGCGATGTTCTCGCCGCCGCTGATGATGAGGTCCTTCTTGCGGTCGATCACCCGGACGGCGCCCGTCGCGTCGACCGCCCCGAGGTCGCCAGTGCGCAGGACGCCGCCTTCGAGCGCCGCCTTGGTCTCTTCCGGGCGCAGCCAGTAGCCGGCCATCACCGAACTGCCGCGGGCGACGATCTCGCCGAGCGTCTGACCGTCGCGTGGAACCGGCCGGCCCTCCTCGTCGACCACCGCAAGCTGCGCCGCCGGTACCGGCAGGCACCAGCCGACGCCCTGGCGCCGCCCGCGCCGCGGGTTGCCCACCGTCAAGGCGGGCGAGGACTCCGTGAGCCCGTAGGCCTGGACGAAGGGCACGCCCAGATGGCGGAGCACGCGCTCGCCGAGCTCCTCCGGGATCGGCGAGCCGCCGACGACGATGCGCCGCAGGCTGCCCAGGGCGCGCGGCCTGCTCGCCTGGGCTGCGACGAGCGCCTCCACCATCGTCGGCACGGCGCAGAGGAGCGTCACCTGCTCGCCAGCGATGTCGTCGAGCGTCTGCTCCGCCTCGAACCGCTCGGGGATGACCTGGCGCGCCCCGAGCCAGGTCGCGGCGTGCGGCAGGCCCCAGCCGTTCACGTGGAAGAGCGGGATCGCGTGGTAGACGACGTCCTCGTCGCAGATGCCGTGCATCAGCGCGAAGTTCACGGCGTTGAGGAAGATGTTGCGGTGCGTGAGCATGACGCCCTTGGGCCGACCGGTGCTGCCGCTCGTGTAGAAGATCTCGGCGATGCGGTCCTCGTCGTCGCAGAGGAGGTCCTGCCGCGGTCCCCGGGTGATCTCCTCCTCGATCCCGCCCTCGCCGCGCGCATGCAGGACCTCGAACCCCTCCCCCGCCCTGGGGTCGTACCCGGGGAAATCCTCGACGAGGAGTCTCGCGCCGAGGTCTTGCAGGATGTAGCGGATCTCCCCCGGGGCGAGGCGCACGTTGATCGGGGCGAGGATTGCGCCGATGCCGGGCACGGCGAAGTACGCCGCGAGGAAGAGCGCGCTCTGCCGCCCGAGCCAGGCCACCCTGTCCCCCGGCCGCACCCCGCGCTCCCTGAGGTAGCCGGCCAGGTGCTCGGCCAGCGCGAGGAACTCGCCGTAGGTCAGCGTCCGCCCGCCCTCGCGCACGCCCTCGAGGTCTCCGTAGACCTCCCCGGCGCGCCGGACGAAGTCAACCGGCGTCAGCGGCGTGCGCATCCCGCCCGCCCCCTTCCCCCGCCGCCTGGCGCAGGATCTCCCTCGCCACGATCAGGCGGTTGATCTCGGACGTCCCTTCGTAGATCTCGGTGAGCCGGGCCTCGCGCAGGTAGCGCTCCACCTCGTACTCCTCGAGGTAGCCGTAGCCGCCCAGCAGCTGAAGCGCCCGGTCCGCCGCGTAGACCGCCGCTTCCGACGCCGCGACCTTCGCAAGCGCGCTTGCGGCCCGCACGTCCTCGCCGGCGTCGAGCCGCCGTGCGGCGTCTTCGATGAGCAGTTCCGCCGCGCGGAGGCGGATCTCCATCTCCGCGAGCATCATCTGCACTCCCTGGAACCCGGCGAGCGCCTGCCCGAACTGCTTGCGCGCGAGGACGTGCGAGCGCGCCTTCGCAAACGCCGCCCGGCCGATGCCGATCGCCTGCGCGCCGACGCCGATCCTGCCCCGCACGAGCGCGTGGGTCGCGACCCGCATCCCCTCGCCCTCGGGGCCGAGCCGCGCCGTGGGCTCCACCTCCACCCCCTCGAAGCGCACCTCGTGCGTGCCCACAGACCGCATGCCCATCTTGCGCAGCGGGGGCCCCACCGCCACCCCCGGCAGATCGCGCCGCACGAGGAAGGCGGTCGGGCGCCCCTCGAGCTTCGCGAAGACGAGCAGTTGCTGCGCGACCGCAGCGTCCGAGATGAAGATCTTGGCGCCGTCGATGCGGTAGCCCCCCGCGCTGCGCCGTGCAGTGGACTGCATGCCGCGCGCGTCCGAGCC
>JAJYTV010000167.1 GCA_021792885.1 Bacillota bacterium | reverse complement strand
TTCCGATCTTTCGTGCTGGAGGAGGGGCCGGACTCCTTCCTCGTCCGCAAGGCCGCCGCCGTGGAGCTTTGCAAAGAACTCGGCATCGGCGGGGAGCTCGTCTCGCTGTCCCCGAAGGGGCAGGGAAGCGCGATCTACAGCGGAGGGCGGCTTCACTCGATCCCGCCTGGACTGATGCTCGGATTGCCGACCGAGGTCTGGCCCTTCGTCCGCAGCGGCCTCCTGACGGCGGGCGGCAAGCTGCGTGCGCTCTCAGACCTCTTCCTGGGCAAGGAAGGGTCAGAGGGAGACCGCCCGCTCGGACCGTTCGTCGCCCGCCGCGTGGGGCGCCAGGTGGTCGAGCGGCTCGTCGAGCCGCTCCTCTCCGGCATCTACGCCGGGGACGTCGCCGCGATGAGCACGGAGGCGACCTTCCCGCAGCTGCTCGCGTTGGAGCGCGAGGACGGGTCGCTGCTGCGGGGGGCGCGCCGCCTGCGTCGCAAGGCACCGCCGCCCAAGCAGCCGCCCGAGCCGATGTTCATGACCTTGCGCAGCGGCCTCGGCCGCTTGTCGGAGGCGCTGGCGGCTGCCCTGCCGGCAGCGTGGCTGCACCCCGGCAGCGAGGTCGTGCGCGTGCGCGCCGCGGGTGACGGGTACCTCCTCGACCTTGCCGACGGAACGGAGATCGCGGCGGACGCGGTGATCATGGCCCAGCCTGCGCCCGCAGCAGCCATGGCGCTGCAGGAGATTGCGCCGGAGGCGTCGCTCGCCCTGCTCTCGATCCCCTACGCCTCACTCGCCGTCGCCGCCCTGGCGTTCTCCGCGGACGATCTGCGGGGCCCCCTGCGCGGATCGGGCTTTCTCGTACCAAGGGACGCGGGCCTGCGCATCACGGCCTGTACCTACGTCGTGAACAAGTGGCCGCACGAGAGCGAGGGAGGAGTGCTCCTGCGCTGCTACCTCGGGCGCGCGAACGAGAGCCCGCTGGGGGAGAGCGACGAGGACCTGCTTCTCGCGGTGCGGCGCGACCTGCAGCGCGTACTCGGCATCTCCGCGACGCCGCGCCTGCAGCGGCTCTTCCGCTGGCCGCAGGCGATGCCGCAGTATACGGTGGGCCACCGGGCGCGGGTGGCGCAAGCCCGCGCGGGACTTGCGGACCATCCCCGCATCCAGCTGTGCGGCGCGGCCTACGACGGCGTGGGCATCCCGGACGTGATCCGCCAGGGGCGGGATGCTGCGCGCGCCGCGCTGCAGGCGGTGCAGGAGACCTTGCAAGAGGAGGGGACGACACGTCCGGGCTAGTCGAAGCGGTCCGCACTGACCTTGCGGGCCGGTTTCCGTCCGACGCGCGGGCCCCCCTGCCGGCGCCGGCACCGCTCGCGCCGCGTGGCGCGCAGGCGCTCGCCGCACTCATCGACCACACGCTTTTGCGCCCCGAAGCCACCTGGGCCGACGCCGCAGCCACCTGCCGCGAGGCGGTCGCCTTGGGCTGCGCCGCAGCCTGCCTCGCCCCGCGCTTCACCCAGCGCGCCCAAGAGGCGCTCGGGGGCAGTAGAGCCGCGCTCTGCATCGTGGTGGGCTTCCCGCACGGTGACGAGACGCCAGAGCAGAAGGCCTTCGCCGCTGCCCAAGCAGTCGCGCAGGGCGCGCGGGAGGTCGACATGGTGATCTCGATCGGCGCGCTGCGCGAGGGGGACTGCCTCGCCGTGCTGGAGGAGATCCAGGGCGTTCGGGCCGCTGCGCCCGGCGCGATCCTCAAGGTCATCCTGGAGACGGCCGCCCTCACCGACGAGCAGAAGGTGCAGGGAGCCCTGCTCGCCGCCTGGGCCGGTGCGGACTTCGTCAAGACGTCGACCGGCTTCGGCGGCGGCGGTGCGACGGCCGAGGACGTCGCGCTTCTGCGCGCGGCGGTCGGGGGACTGTGCGGCGTGAAGGCCTCTGGCGGCATCCGCACGCTCGCGCAGGCGCGGGCGATGCTGGCGGCCGGCGCCACCCGCCTTGGCATGAGCGCGACGGTGAACGTCCTCGCGAGCTGCGAGGCGGAGCGATGATCGCAAGTCCCGTCGCCCTGATCGAGCGCAAGCGCGACGGCGGCACCTTGACGCGCGAGGAGTTTGCGTCACTCGTCCAAGGCTACGTCGCGGGCAGTGTGCCGGACTACCAGATGTCGGCCTTCCTGATGGCAGCCGTGCTCCGCGGCCTCGACTTCGCGGAGACGGAGGCGCTCACCGAGGCGATGCTGCACTCGGGGACGATGCTCGACGTGCAGTCGATGCGTCCCCTGGTCGACAAGCACTCGACGGGCGGGGTCGGCGACAAGACGAGCCTCGTCGCGGCGCCGCTTTTGGTCGCACTCGGCTTCTCCGTACCCAAGCTCTCCGGCCGCGGGCTCGGCCACACGGGCGGAACGCTCGACAAGCTCGAGTCGATCCCGGGCCTGCGCACGAACCTCTCCCCGCAGGAGTTCAAGTCGATCGTCGGCCGCTACGGCATGGCGATCGCCGCCCAGAGCGCCGAGATCGTCCCGGCGGACCAGAAGCTCTACGCGTTGCGCGACGTGACAGGGACGGTGCAGTCCCTGCCGCTGATCGCGTCCTCGATCATGAGCAAGAAGCTCGCGGTCTCGTCGCGGCTCGTCGTGCTGGACGTGAAGGTGGGCGACGGCGCCTTCTTCCAGAACCTTCTGCAGGCCGAGGAGTTCGCCGCGCTGGCGATTGCACTGGGAACGTCCTTCGGTCGGGCGACGCGCACCGTGCTGACGGAGATGGACGCCCCGCTCGGACGCGCGGTGGGCAATGCGATCGAGGTGGCCGAGGCGATCCGCTGCCTGCGCGGAGAAGGGCCGGAGGACCTCTCGCAGGTCGCCGTCGCGCTGGCGGCAGAAGCGCTCTGCGCAGTGCGCGGCATGCGCTACCAGGAGGCGGAGGAGAGGGCCCGAGAGGTGCTGCGCAGCGGCGAGGCGTACGAACGGCTGCGGCGCTGGGTGACGACGCAGGGCGGTGATCCCGCTTACGTCGACGACCCCTCGCGCCTGCCTTTGGCCGCGCGCACGCGCGATGTCGCCGCACCGGCCGGCGGGTACGTCACGGGGATCGCGGCGCGCGCCGTGGGGGATGCGGCGCGGCTGCTCGGGGCGGGGCGCTTGCGCAAGGAGGACGCGATCGACCACGGCGCAGGCGTCGAGATCCTGCGCGGCGTCGGAGAGCGGGTGCAGGGCGGGGACGCCGTGCTGCGCCTCTACGGCGCGACGCAAGAGCAGCTCGACGCGGCGCAGGAGCGCCTTGATGGCGCCGTGACGGTGGGCGCGACGCCGCCCGCCGCGGCGTCCCGCATCCTGCGGCGCATGGGGGGACCCAGGGAATGAGATCAAAGACGCCTCCCACGGATCTCCTGCAGGCGGCGCGAGCAGCGCAGGGGAGGGCCTACGCGCCCTATTCGAAGTTCCGCGTCGGTGCGGCCGTGCGCCTTGCGGACGGCAGCGTCGTCGCTGGCGCCAATGTCGAGAACGCATCCTACGGTCTCGCCTGCTGTGCGGAGCGGACGGCGGTCTTCACCGCCGTCGCCCAGGGGGCGCGAAGGCTGTCGGAAGTGCTGGTGGTTGCGGACACGGACCGCCCCGTCCCGCCCTGCGGTGCCTGCCGCCAGGTGCTTTCGGAGTTCTTGGACAAGGACGCGCCGGTCTGGCTCGTGGGGCGCGACGGGCAGGCGGCCCGCACGAGCGTCGGAGAGATCCTGCCGGGCGCGTTCGGCCCGCGCGACCTCGGCATCACGCCCTAGAGTCGCCCGCCGTCCGGATCAGCGGCCTGCGGCAGCCTCCCTGCAGGCGCGGCGAGCGCCTGCACCGTGCGCAGGTTGCGCGAGGTGATGTCGACTCCCAAGGCACGCTCGAAGAAGGCGTTCGAGAGCGGCGAGCGGTGCACTCCCTGCCGGTAGTGAATGTAGACGTGCCGTTCGCCGAGCTGCATCTCGTCGCCGGTGCGCGGCAGGCGCTGCGCGAGCTCTGCGGTGCGCGACGGATCGGGCGGCCTGACGAAGAACCCGACATCACGACCGTGTCCCGCTGCGGCGCGAAGGGGCAGGTGGCCGCGACGTCCCGCAGCTGCTCCGGGGTGCGGACGGCGACGGGCACCTCCTCTCCGAACCACCCGCGCAGAGCCTCCTCGAGCGCGCTGCGCACCGTTTCCTCCGTCCCGTCGGAGCGCAGCAGCACGTTGCCGGTCTGGATGTAGGTCTCGACGTCCTCGAAGCCAAGCCCCGACGCCAGGGAGCGCAGGTCCGCCATGCGGATCATCCGGTGCCCGTTCACGTTGATGCCGCGGAGCAGCGCGACGTACACGGTGTGTCCTCCTTCGGACCAGCCGGAGCGAGCGAACGGTCCGGGCCAAAGCGGCCCGGACCGTTGATCGATGGCCTTTCAGCGGGTGGCGGCGCGGCGCACGATCCGGCTCTCGCAGATCGCGGCGATCGGGCACGCGGTGCACCCGGCACAGGCGTCTTCGGCGCTCTGCAAGGGACCGTGCCGCTGCGCCTTGTCCTTTTCGGCCCGGCGCGCAGAGAGGTTCACGGGATCGCTCGGGGTGGGCGCCTTGCCGTCCGGCCCGCCGCCGTCCGGCCCGTCGAGGCCGATGCGCCGGCAGTGCATCTCGACGTCGTGCGCGACGCGGGCCAGCATGTCATGGCCCGAGAAGCCGAGCACCTCGGCGTCCTCGCCGAGCGCGTACTGCATGTCCTCCATGATCTGCAGAAGCTCGTCGCGCATCTGGCGGAGAGCGCCGCGGCGCTCGGGCGAGAGCTTCGGCATCGCCCGGGTCAGGTACTCGTCGCAAAACGCCTGGTGGCGGGACTCGTCGACCAGGATGCGCTGCGACATGTCGCCGAACAGCGCGTCCTGACGCGTCTTCGAGAAGTACTGGTAGAACTGCTTCGCGAAGAGGTCCGAGACCAGGATCCCGAAGACCCAGTCGACCCGGTCCCCCTGGCGCAGGCGGTGGTGGTAGCGCAACATCGCCGGCAGCTTGCGCACCGCCACGGGGTCGTGCTGCAGGCGGCGGTAGAGGCGGGTGAGCGCCTCGAAGTGGCGCGACTCGTCGAGGAGGAAGGTCGAGAGGTAGAGCTGCCCGTTCGATTCCCCGGCCATCGCAAGCTGCGGCAGGACGTTCGCAGCCCCCAGCATGGCGGACTGCTCTCCCAAGTACACGGGGCTCAGGAC
>JAJYTV010000166.1 GCA_021792885.1 Bacillota bacterium | reverse complement strand
TGATCGGCTCCTTCCTCGTCGTCGGCGCGATCATCGCCCAGTTCGGCGTGAACACGCGCGGCCGGGCGCTCGAGGAGGTCTCCCCCTAGCCGCACACAGCGCGCCTGCCCTCAGCGCGCCGCAACATGGCGGCAGCCCGACCCCCGCCTGGGTCGGGCTGCCGCCCTCGCCGTGCGCTCACGGAAAGCAGCTTGCGATGGCAGAAGGGCGGCAGTGCAGCGCGGGCCTCTGCCGCCCTTCTCTCGCGACCGGCTGCGGCTATGCGCCGCTGCCTCCCGCCGGCGCAGCCTCCGGCGGCAGGCGCAGAAGCTTCGCTGCATTGCCGTAGAGGATGCGCCCGATCGCGTCGGGAGGGAGCGGCAGGTGACGGATGACGTCGATGTTCTTCTCGATCGTCCGGTCTCCCGGCCAGTCCGAGCCGAAGATCAGCTTCGACGTGAGGCGGTGGGCGTTCTTGAGATACTTCAGGAGATTCTGCGGCGGCAGACCCGCAACGTCGATGTAGACGTTTTCGTGGTACCGTGCCATGTATTCCGCGCGGTCGTACCAGATGGGCCTGCCCGCGTGCGAGAGGACGATCTGGAGCCGCGGGAAGTCGACGGCCACGTCGTCCAGGAGCAGAGGGTCGCCGTATTTGATCTTCGCGCCCGGGAAGACGGAGCTCCCAGTGTGCAACATAACGGGTACGCCGAGCTCCTCCGCCTTGGCGTAGAAGGGATAGAGCATGCGGTCGTTCGGATAGAAGAATTCGTACGTCGGGTAGAGCTTGATGCCCCGGATGCCCTGCGCGACGAGCTCCGTGAGCGCCCCCGGCAGGCTCGTCTCCCGGCGCGGGTCGAGCGTGCCGAAGGGGATCAGCATGCGCTCGCCGCGGCAGAGCTCGAGCACGGTCTGGTTGTCCATCCGGCCGGTGAGCGCGTTCACCTCCGCGAGGATGACGGCGTAGTCCACCCCCCGCTGCCTGAGGTAGCTTGCAAGGCCAGCCCCTGTCCGGCACTCTTCGCGCAGCGACGCGAACTCGTCGGGGTCCCAGGCCGCCTCGAGGAACTTGACGAAATTCGGCGTGACCTCCGGCCAATACGGCGGGTGCACGTGGAAGTCGATGACCATCTGCTCAGCTCCTCCTGGGAAGCGCGCGGGCCGGCGGCGCTCTCTGCCTGTGCGCCACGCGACCGGAGAGAGCCGCCCTCAGGCGGCCCCCTCCATCGTACACCGCGCGGGCTCCGGGTTGTAGGTGCGCAAACCTGGCCGCTAGCGGCTTTGGGCCAGCCCTGCCCGCAGCTTGAAGCGCTGGATCTTGCCGGTCGCGGTCTTGGGCAGCTCCTCGACGAAGTGGAAGGCGCGCGGCGCCTTGAAGTGCGCCATCTGGTCGCGCGCGAAGCTGCGCAGGGCCGCCTCCATCGCCGCATCCCCGACGTAGCCCTGGCTGAGGACGACGTAGGCGACCGGCTTGTCGAGCCCGGCCTCGTCGGCGACCGCCACGACGGCCGCCTCCACGACCGCCTCGTGGCGCAGGAGGGCGTTCTCCACCTCGCTCGGCGACACCCACATGCCGCCGACCTTCATCATGTCGTCGGAGCGCCCGGCGTAGCAGTAGTAGCCGTCCGGGTCGATGTAGTACTTGTCGCCTGTGCGGTACCACTCGCCGACCATCGACGACCGCGTCTTCTCCGCCTGGTTCCAGTAGAAGGCGGCAATGCTGTCGCCCTTGACGTAGAGATCCCCGATCTCTCCCTGCGGCACGGGCCGGCCGTCCTCATCGACGATCCGGACCTCGTAGCCGGGGACGACATGGCCGCTCGTCCCGGGACGGCAGTCCCCCGGCCGATTGCTGATGTAGATGTGCAGCACCTCGGTCGAGCCGATGCCATCCACGATCTCCACCCCGTAGCGCTCCTTCCAGCGCAGGAAGATCTCCGCCGGCAGCGGTTCGCCCGCAGAGACGCACGCCCGCAGCGAGGGGAAGCGGTACTCGCGGCCCTGCACGCGCAGCATCGCGTTGTAGAGCGTGGGAACGCCGAAGAACAGTGTCGGGTCCGTCTGCTCGATCGTCTCGAGGACCAAGGAGGGCTCCACCTTTTCCGGCATCAGCACAACCGAGGCGCCGTTGGCGAAGGCGAAATAGGAGCCGTTGCCGAGGCCGTAGGCGAAGTAGAGCTTGGACGCGCTGAACAGGCGGTCCCTGCGCGTAATCCCCAGCACCTTTGTGCCGTAGGTCTCGTTGCACGAGATCATGTCCTTGTGGCAGTGCACCGCGCCTTTGGGCTTGCCGGTGCTCCCCGAGCTGTAGAGCCAGAACGCGGCCTCGTCCGGGGACGTCGGCGCCGCCTCGAGAGAGTGGTCCATCCGTGGGATGAAGTCCTGATAGAACACGAACGGCCCCGGATGCCCGACGGGACTGATCTGCGGCGTACCAAGCCCGGGCAGGACCATCACCCAGGAGACGTCGGGTGCCCCGCCCTGCAGGCGCGGCCCGAGCGCGCGCCAGATCTCCGGTTCCACGGCGAGGAGCCTCGCCCGGCTGTCCTCAAGGAAGTAGGCGTAGTCGTCGACCGGCAGATAGGGGTTCAGGGGGATCGGCACAGCGCCGATCTTCATCGCCCCGAACATCATCGCCAGGAAATGCGGCGAGTCGTACGCCACGAGCACGATGCGCTCCTCGCGCCGGATGCCGAGCTCGCGCAGCGCGTTCCCCGCCCGGTTGATCTCCGCGATCAGCTGGCGGTACGACCACGTCGTGCCGCGGTAGTGCACGGCAGGATGTTCAGCGGCGTCAGGGGTGTCCCACGATCCGAAGATCGCCTGGGTCACGTTCAGGGTCCGCTGCGCTTCACCGACGACACTCATCTCCTCCACCTCCTCCTTGTTGTCAGGCCTTGGGCCCGCAGGGCGGCCGCCATCGCCAGGACTGCGGGCTGCCCGGACGGCCGATCTAGCTGAGGGTTGCCGAGAGTTCCATGTTCGAACTGTGCGGCAGGTGCGGGCTCGCCTCGGGATGCAGGATCTGGCGCATGCGCGAGACCGCCAGCACGACCTCCCCGAAGCCGGTGGCGATCAGCACGACCTTTCCTGGGTAGGTGGCGACGTCGCCCGCGGCGAACACGCGCGGCCGGTCGGTCTCCATGCTGTGCGAGCGCACGACGATGCGCGGCCCCTCCCAGGTGAACCCCCATCCCTTCATCGGCCCGAGGTTCGGCACGAAGCCGAGGCCGCTGACGACGTCGTCGACCGCGATCTCCTCGCTCCTTTGCGCCTCGGTCCACTCGACGCGGATCGCCTCGACCTCCGCCTCGCCCAGCACCGCGCGCAGCTCGGCCGGGGCCAGGAGCCTGACGTGCGGCAGCTCGAGCAGTTGCATCAGGCTCGCCTCGTGGGCGCGGAAGCCGCTGCGCCGGTGGATCAGCAGCACCTGCTCGGCGAACTCCGAGATCGCGAGCGCCCAGTCGACGGCCGTATCGCCCCCTCCGACGATCGCCACCCGCCGGCCTGCGAACTGCGCGAAGGACGGCACGAAGTAGTGCACTCCCCGGCCCTCGAACAGGTCCGCCCCCTCGGCGGGGAGCCTCCGGGGCGCGAACGCTCCGATGCCCGCCGTGACCAGCACGAGGCGGGCGACATGCTCGCCGCGCCTGGTGACCACGTGCAGGAGTCCCTTGGCATCCTCCTCGATCCGCTCGACCTGCTCGCCGAGGAAGACCTCCGGGCGCTGGGCCAGCGCCTGGTCAACGAGTGCCGCCACGAGGTCCTTCGCCCGCACCGCCTTGAATCCGCCGACGTCGTAGACGATCTTCTCCGGGTAGACCGCCGCGAGCTGCCCCCCGAGTTCCGGGAGGCTCTCGACGATCTGCACCTTCATCCCGTGCAGCCCGGCGAGTGCGGCCCCGAAGAGCCCCACCGGGCCTCCCCCGATGATGATCAGATCGACCGGCTCCATGGCCTTCCCCGCAGTCTCTGTGTGCATGCGCAACCCCTCCCCTGGGGATGTCGCGTCCTCGATCCGCGCGCTTCGTTGCCGCACCGCTGTGAGCAGCCGCTCCTCAGGCCGACGTCGCCGGTGCCGCCGCCTCGGCCCGCGGCCTGTGCAGGTGTCCCGGATAGACCGCCGTGAGCAGGATGACCCCGCCGATCAGCGGCAGGATGCCTGCGACGAGGAACGCCGGCAAGAAGTCCGTGCCGTGGATCAGCAGCGCGCCGGTGATCACCGGCGAGAGCGTGACGAAGAGATTGGCGAGCAGGAAGATCCAGCCCGTCGCCGATCCCGCGCGCTCGGCCAGGGTGTCGACGGGGATCACCTGGAAGATCGAGGCGGAGAGCTCGTTGCACCCTTCCGCGATGAACAGCAGCACGGCGACCGCGATCACGCTCTGCGCGAAGAGCGTCGCGAGGATCGCGACGCCGAACACGAACTGCCCCGCCGCCGCGAGGTAGGTGCGCGCCTTGCGCAGGTCCCCGGTGCGGGCACGCACCGCGTCGGTGATGAAGCCGGCGAGAAGGCCCATCAGGGCGCCGCCCACCCACGGCCCGATCGACGCCGCGGCGGCCTCCTCGAGGTTCAGGTGCCTCACGATGACGAAGTAGGCCGGAAGCCACGCGACGAGGAAGATGAAGGACCAGCCGGAGAGGCCCCAGGCAAGGCCGGTGCCGGTGATCGTCGAGGATCGGATGATCGTGCCGAGCGGTATCCGCTCCGCCTGCTCGACCTTCGGCATGTAACCCGCCTGCTCCGGGCGGACGAAGCGGCTCTCGGAGGGCCGGTTGCTGACGAACGCGAGCCAGAGGATGAGGACCACGACTCCGAGGCCGCCGAGCAGGTAGAGCGGCGTCTGCCAGCCTGCGGCGAACTCGATCGGCAGGCCGACGCCGATCAGCACGAGCGTGCCGAGCGGGAAGCTGAAGTTGAAGATCGCCGCGGCGCGGCCGCGCTCGGGCGGCGGCGTCCACAGGCCGAACACGCGGTTGCCGACGGGCGTGGCCCCTCCGTTGCCGCCCACTCCGTAGACGACGCGGGCGAAGACCATCGACCCGATCGAGCCCGACGCGCCCCAGAGGAAGTTGCCGACCGATGCCAGGACGAGCATGAACGCGCCGACGAGCTTCGGCCCGAAGCGGTCCGCCAGGTATCCACCGACCATCGCCATGGCGATCGCGATCCAGCTGCTCACCGAGGAGAGCGCGCCGACCTGCGCCGACGTGAAG
>JAJYTV010000165.1 GCA_021792885.1 Bacillota bacterium | reverse complement strand
TCCGATCGGGATGCCCGAGGCGCGCAGGCGTTCCACCGACTCCTCGTGCGCCTGCCACTTCGGCAGGTTGTGCACGACCCGCACGCTGGCGTGCGGGATGAGCGTGTTCGCCCAGTCGACCGCGGAATCCCCGCCACCGACGACGAGCACGCGCTTGCCGTGGAACGCGGAGACCTGCCGCACGAAGTACTGCACGCCGCGACCGAGCAGCTCCTCTTCTCCCGGGATGTTCAGGTGGCGCGGGTTGAAGGCGCCGATCCCTGCCGCGATCACCACGGTGCGCGTGAGGTGCTCGCCCATGCTCGTCGTGAGGCGCCAGAGGTCCCCCTCCCGCGCAAGGTCCGTGACCTTCTCCCCCAGGTTGACGCTCGCACCATCTTTGATCGACTGCTCGGCCAGCACCTCGATCAGTTCCCGTCCTGTCACCTTGGGGTAGCCGCCGACGTCGAAGATCAGCTTTTCGGGATAGAGCGCACTGACTTGCCCGCCGAGTTCCGGCAGGCTGTCGATCAGCCGCGCCCGCAGCTGGCGAAGATGCGTGTGGTAGAGCCCGAACAGTCCGACAGGGCCGCCGCCGATGATCGTGATGTCGTCTACGGTGGTCAATGGCATGGCTCCTCTCCGAAAGGACGGTCCCATTATACCTGACCTTCGGCTGCATCGAAGTTTGCAACCGGCGTTCGGGCGCGCGGCGTGCGGACGTGAAAGCGGCCCCGGGGGCGGAGAGCCCCGGGGCCGCCTTGACCGCAGCCTACTTGTGCATCTTGCGCACGAGTCCGCCGAGCGGGTCGAAGTACTTGTCGGCCACCCGTTCCTTGAGCGGGATGATGCCATTGTCGGTGATGTTGATGCCCTGCGGGCAGACCACCGTGCAGCACTTCGTGATGTTGCAGTACCCGATGCCGGCAGACCCCTTCAGGAGGTCGATGCGGTCGGCGGTGTCGAGCGGGTGCATCTGCAGCTCCGCCATGCGGATCATCATGCGCGGGCCCCAGTAGGCGTCCTTCGCGCTGTGGTCGCGCAGGACGTGGCAGATGTTCTGGCAGAGGAAGCACTCGATGCACTTGCGGAACTCCTGGATCCGGTCGACGTCGCGCTGGTGCAGCGTGAACGGCGCCTTGATCGCGGGCTGGAAGGCCGGGATCTGGCGCAGCTTCTCGTAGTTCCAGGAGACGTCTGTGACGAGGTCCTTGATCACCGGGAAGGTGTGCATCGGGCGCACGTGGATGACTTCGTCCGTGTAGTCGTCGACGCGCGTCTTGCACAGCAGCTTCGCGGATCCGTTGATCTCCGCGCTGCACGAGCCACAGTGGGCGGCCTTGCAGTTCCACCGCACTGCCAGGTCCGGCGCCTGGTGCGCCTGGATGTAGTGCAGCGCATCGAGCACAACCATGCCCGGCACCGCCGGGATCTTGTACTCCTGCTCACGTCCGCCGCTGCGATCGCCGCGGAAGACGCTGAGAGTGATCTCTTCAGCCATCAGCACTACTCCTTCTTGCCGGACTTCGCGATGCCAGGGGCTGCCCCGAGCTGGAAGAGCTCCTGGAGCTCCGCCGTCATTTCGGCGACCGGGCTCGTGTAGGTCTTGACCTCTCCGTCCTCCATCTTGTGGACGAAGTTGATCTTGCCGTACTCCTCGAGCTCATCGGGGTGGTCGAGGCGCCACTGCGCCCCGCGGCTCTCCTTGCGCTCGATCGCGCCGCGGATGATCGCCTCGCACAGCGTGATCATGTTGCGCACGTCGTGCACGGAGTGCCAGCCAGGGTTGAACGTGCGCGAGCCAGGCGCGCTCATGCTCTTCGCGCGCTCTTTGAGCTCGAGCATCTTCTGCAGGCCCTGCTCGAGCTCCGGACCGTTGCGGGAGATGCCGGCGTGGTTCGCCATGATCTCCTGCAGCTGCTCGTGGAGCGCGTAGGGGTTCTCCCCGCTCTCCTGGCCGACCGGCTGCAGCACGCGCTCGATCTCCGCCTGGACCTCTGCCTCCTCGACCTTCGGCGTGCCCTCGTGCCCCTGGATGAACTCCAGGGCGCCATCGCCGGCTCGCTTGCCGAAGACGAGGATGTCCGCGAGCGAGTTGCCGCCGAGGCGGTTCGCGCCGTGCAGGCCGCCCGCGCACTCGCCGGCGGCGAAGAGGCCCGGCACGTTGGTCGCGCACGTCAGTGCGTCGACCTTGATGCCGCCCATCGTGTAGTGGATGGTCGGGCCGACTTCGAACTTCGTCTTCGTGATGTCCACATCGGCGAGCGCCATGAACTGCTGGTACATGCCCGGCAGCTTGCGCTTGATGTACTCCGGGCCCTTGTGCGTGATGTCGAGCCACGCGCCGCCGTGCGGCGTGCCGCGGCCGGCCTGGACTTCCTTGTAGATCGAGCGGGCGACGACGTCGCGCGAGGAGAGCTCCATGCGCTGCGGGTCGTACTTCTCCATGAAGCGCTCGCCCTCGGAGTTGCGCAGGAGGCCGCCCTCGCCGCGCACCCCCTCCGTCACGAGGAGGCCACGCACGCCCGGCGGCCAGACCATGCCGGTCGGATGGAACTGGACCATCTCCATGTCGACGAGCTCCGCGCCTGCGCGGAACGCAAGCGCCGCGCCGTCGCCGGTGCTCTCCCAGGAGTTCGAGGTGACCTTGTACGCCTTGCCCCAGCCGCCCGTGGCGATCACGACCGCCTTGGCGGTGAAGAGGGCGAACCGCCCGTCCTCACGGTAGTAGGCGACCGTGCCCGCGACGCGCCCATTGTCGATGAACAGCTTCGTCGCCGTGATCTCCTGGAACACGTCGACGTTCACCGTCAGGATCTTCTGCTCCATGGTGCGGATGATTTCCATCCCCGTCCGGTCCCCGACGTGGGCGAGGCGCCGGAAGGTGTGCGCGCCGAACGGGCGCTGCATGATCCTGCCCTCCGGCGTGCGGTCGAAGACGGCCCCCCACTGCTCGAGTTCGAGGACGCGGTCCGGCGCCTCCTTGGCGAACACTTCCACCATCTTGTAGTTGTTGATGAAGTGGCCCGAACGCATCGTGTCGTAGAAGTGAGTCTCCCAGCCGTCAGCCGGATCGACGTTGCCCAGCGACGCCGCGACGCCGCCCTCCGCCATCACGGTGTGCGCCTTCCCGAGCAGGGACTTTCCCAGCACCGCGACCTTCGCGCCACCCTCCGCAGCGGCGACCGCTGCGCGCAGGCCTGCGCCGCCGGATCCGATGATCAGGATGTCGTACGCGTGCCGCTCGAAGTTCTCGCTCATCAGAAAAACCTCACAGGGTGGATTACACCGTAGATCAGCAGACGGATGTACACGTCGGTGAACCAGACCGAGAACATCGAGACCCACGCGAAGAGACCGTGCTTCTCGTTCCAGCGCGACACGGTGTTCCATAGCTTATAGCGCGTGGTCGGACTGCCGTCGGCGCAGGAGAACTTCTGGGACCCGCCGCCGACGAGGTGCCGGAAGGCGTGGCACGACAGCGAGTACATCGTCAGCAGGCTGACGTTGACCAGCATGATCAGCGAGCCGAGGCCGACGCCGAAGGTGGATCCACCGCCCGCCACCGGGAAGATGAAAGCCTTGACGGCGTCGATCCAGAGGAAGACCAGGACGACGAGAGCGATGTACCAGAACCAGCGGTGCAGGTTCGTCCAGATGAACGGGAAGCGGGTCTCGCCGAAGTAGAACTTGCGGCGCGACTCCGGAACGCCGCAGGCCATCGGGTCATGGAAGAACCCGCGGTAGATCTCCTTGCGGTAGTAGTAGCAGGTCGCCCGGAACAAGAGCGGCGCCCAGAGGACCCACAGCGCCGGGAGAACCTTGATCCCCCAGTCCTCCGTCGGAGAGAAGAACGGTGAGAGATAGTTCTGGAACTGTCCCGTGTGCTGGAAGAAGACCAGCCAGAGGGAGTAAACGCCGAAAAGTCCGAGCGCAAGCACCGTCAGGTAGGGCTCGACCCACCACGCTGCTCCGGACTTCGACTTGCTCCCGTGGATCGTTTCTGCAGATTGTGCCACCGACCGTCCTCCTCCGCCAAGAAAGCTGCCAGCGCTGCGCCAGCGCCGGGTGACGTGCACGCGCAGCGCGCGGTGCCCTGAGGGCAAAGCAACACCAAGGCACTACGCCTGATCCGCCACCGATCCCAGTATAGCGCAGGTCTGGGCCTTTGGCATGGCCATCTGGACATTGCCTGCCTTCTGTCCGGCCATTGCCAGCGGCGCCGCCGCGCCGCGAGCATGGCCGGCGCCCGACCGATTGCCTCCTGGAACGCCCTGCAGCGACGCCGCATATGACATAAGGAGTAGACGCAAGGGAGTGATGCACGTCGTGGACGAACTCATCACCAGCCTCGTGCGCTACGGTCTCTTTGCGTACAGCTCCCAGACAATCGCCGAGATCGGGGACCGCCTCGTCCCGAAGGGAATGTTGCTCAGGCCCGATGTCCGCGCATCGCTGCGCGAGTGGCTGTCCACCGGTACTGGGCTCGCGCTCGCCGTCGCGAGCGGCGCCGACATCCTCGCGGACCTCGGTCTCGTTCTGAATCCGCCGATCGTCGGCATGGTCATCACCGGTCTCATCGTCGGCCAAGGCGGCCGTTTCCTCGACCAGTGGCTCACCTCTTTGCCGCGCAACGGCGTGAAGTCGCCCAAGACGCCCAAGGGGTGATGAAGCTGGCTACCTTCGAAACGCGCTTCGCTCCCTACATCGCCTTCGGGTGGCGCAACCTCGCCACCGTGTCACCGAACCGCTTCGGGACCGACGTCGCCATCCTGCAAGCGCTCTACAACCTGCTGATCGATCTCGTCGATCCGACCGGCGGGACCATCGGGACCGCCATCGCCGTCGACGGCGTGTTCGGAGCGAAGACCCGCATCGCGGTTCTCTCGGTGCAGAATTACTTTGGACTGACCGCCGACGGCATCGCCGGCCCGCAGACCTTCGCAGCCCTCGGCCAGCCAGTGCATGCGGGAGGCCAGGTGCAATACGGCCGCAGGGCGCTTGCCCAGGGCAGCGTCGGCGAAGACGTGAAGGCCCTGCAAAGCCGCCTCAACTGCTTCGGCTACGCGCAGCTCCTGGGACGGCCCGCGGACGGGCGCTTCGATGCGGAGACCGCGTCGGCGCTGCGTCGCTTCCAGACCGACGCCGCGGAGCGCGAACAGGCGGGGCTGCGACCAACCGGCCGCGCCAAGGCCGCGACCTTCGATGCGACGTGGCTCTACCTGCCGCTCGGCGGGCGGGCGCTC
>JAJYTV010000164.1 GCA_021792885.1 Bacillota bacterium | reverse complement strand
CGCGCAGCGCCTGCTGGCGCTCGAGGTGCACCTCGACGTCCGCGAAGGAGAGCACCGGCAGGCGCTCGGCGCCGGGGCGGCGCGCGACGGCCCGCATGCGCGCGACGAGCTCCTCGAAGGCGAACGGCTTCGGCACGTAGTCGTCGGCGCCCAGCTCGAAGCCGTGCACGCGGTCGGAGACATCGCTGCGCGCCGTCAGCATCACCACCATCAGCCCGCGGTCCTTGAGCCGCGGACAGAGGGCGAAGCCGGAACCGTCCGGCAGGTTCACGTCGACGAGGGCGAGGCGGAACGTGCCGCGCTCGGCGGCGGCGATCGCCTCCGCAACCGTCGTCACGACCTCCACGTCGAACCCCTCGGCGCCCAGGCCCAGCCGCAGCGTGGCTCCGAGCGACGGATCGTCCTCGACGACCAGCACGCGCACCGCCGACACCGCCTCTCACAGGTTGTCTCACGGCAGTTCCTTCAGAGGCCGCAAACCTCCTGCCGACCGCGCTCGCTCCGTGCCCGCGCGGGCATGAGGCTGCGGCTTGCCCGCCTTCGAGCGCCCGCCCCTCCTCGCGCCGTCACCGGGGTGCAGGTGCTGCGCGCGCAAAGGCGAACTCTCGCCGCGCGAAAGGTGTGATGCGCCGATGCGACCCGCGCTCCTCGTCATCGATGCACAGCAGGAGTACTTCCGCCCGCACGGCCGCTGGCCCGTCGAGGGAGGCGAGGCGGCCCTCGCGCAGATCGCGGCGATGCTCGCCGCCTTCCGCGCTGCAGAGCTCCCGGTGTTCCACATGGTCCACGAGGCGCTCGATCCGCAAAGTCCCGTGTTCCGCGCGGGTTCCGAGGGGGTGCGCATGCATCCTTCGCTCTCGGTGGAGCCTCGCGAGTACCTCCTTACAAAGCATTTCCCTGGATCGTTCACGCAGACACCGCTCGCCGCGTATCTGCGCCGGGCCGGCGTCGACACGGTCTACGTCTCGGGCTTCATGACGCACGTCTGTTGCGATACGACGACGCGCCAGGCGGCGGAGCGCGGCCTGCAGCCCATCTTCCTGCGCGACGCGACGGCGACGCGGGATCGGCCGCTCGGCGGGGAGATCGTCTCCGCGGCGGACATCCAGCGCGCGACCTGCGCCGCGATGGGAGACTTCGCGCAGGTGCTCTCAGTGGAGGAGGCGCTCGCCAGCCTGCGCGCGTAAGCGCCCATCGCGGTGCGCGGGCAGGACCCAGACGCCGCGCCCGTAGGTGGCCGCGACGAGGCCGCCGCGCGGCGCCTGGGTGAGGCCTGTCACCTCGACGTTCGGGAGGCCCTTCCCGAGCGGCCGCCAGGTCGAGTCCGCGCCCGCGCTGTAGAAGACGCCCCGGCCGAGGGCGGCGTAGAGGCCGCTCGGCCCCGCGAGCACGTCGTTGACGGCAAAGGACGGGAGATTGCCCGCGATGTTCACCCAGGCGGGCCATGATGCGTTCGCGGACGGCGTCTCGAGGATGAACGGGCAGTCCGGAAGCGACTGCGGGTAGGAGTAGGCGAGGGCGACGAAGACGCGGTAGGGGTCGGCCTGGGAGACGCTGATGCCGGTGATGTTCAGGTCCGGGACCGCCCCCGGTCCCGGCGGGCAGGTCGTCGGCCATGCGGCAGGCCCGATGTCGCGCCAGCTGCGCCCGCCGTTCTGCGACATCTCGAGGAGGCCGTTCTGCCAGCCGGCGTAGACGACCTCCGGATTGGAGGGCGCGACGGCGATCGCGCCCAGTGGGCCCGCATCCCGCACGCGCGTGCGCCGCACCCAGCGCCTCCCGCCATTGGTCGACTGCCAGACGTTCGCCTCGCCGAGCAGCACGTCGCCCGGCGCGATCGGGTCGGACGCCATCGGCCCCGCCAGGTGGCCGGGCAGCTTGGGCGTGCGCCAGCGCGCGCCGCGATCGCTCGATCGCTGCAGCTGGCCGTCCACTTCTCCGAGCAGCGCGCCGTGCTTGCCGGGAAGGATCAGGTTGTAGGCGCCATCCCCGTCGATCTCCGAGGTCCAGCGGCCGGTGGCGCTGTGGTAGAGCGCGGTGCCGTTGTCCTGGAAGCCTGCGAGGATGCGCATGCCGTGGGGAGAGACCGCGACCCCCTGGTAGACCTGCGTGATCGAGAGGTTCGTGTTCAGGTCGAGGAGTCTACCGGCTGGCGTCAGCTCGTAGACGCCGCCGTCGTTGCCGATGTAGAGGTTCCCGTTCGCGAAGACGAGCGCGTGCTGGTCCGTGTGCAGGTAGTCGTTCTGGACGAGGTCGGTCCAGGTCTTGCCGCCGTTTGCGGTGGCGAGGAGGTCGACGCCGCCGGCGAAGAGGACGTTCGGGTTTGCCGGCGATACGGCGAGCACGTTGTCGTAGTCGCCCTGCGCGGCTACCGGTGTTCCCGGCTCGCGGAAGTAGTCCTTTACCTTGAGCTTCGTCCAGGTCCTGCCGGCGTCGTGGGTCGCGTAGAGGCCCAGGAGGCAGTCCTGGCAGTTGCGCCGCAGCCCCGCATAGGCGGCATACATGACCTTTGGATCGCTCGGCGCGATTGCGAGGGAGATGCGGCCGATCAGGCTGCGCCGGTTTGGCAGGCCGCCCGAGAGCCTTTGCCACGTGTTGCCGCCGTTCAGGGATTCCTCGACGCCGACCCCCATCACGCCCGCGAACAGAACCTGCGGGCGGCCGGGAGCGAAGAGGATGTCCGTCGTCGGCTCGCGCAGCACCGTGTGCCAGTGCACGCCCCCGTCGTTCGAGCGCACGACGCCGAGGTCGCCCGCGACGTACAGCCGCTGCGGCTGCTGCGGGTCGACGAGGATGCTTGAGAGGTAGTGCCCGTAGAAGGTGCTGCGGCCGAGGAGCTGCCAGGACTTGCCCGCGTTCTCGGAGCGCAGCACGCCGTCGCTGTAGAAGCAGTCGCCGCAGTCGTCGTTCTCGCCGGTCGCGGCGTAGATCACCTGGGGATTGCGGGGGTCGAGCGCGAGGGCGCCGATCGCGAGATCCGGCTGGCTGTCGGTGAGCGGGCGCCAGATCTTGCCGCCATTTGCGGAGGACCAGACGCCGCCGCTCGCTGCGCCCGCGTAGATCGTACCGCCCGGGGCGACGGCGATGCTCGTCACCCGGCCGCTCACGTTGCCGGCGAAGGGATCGCCGCGCACCGGTGCCGGCCCGATCGCATGCCACGTTCCGGTGGACGCGAGGGGGTGGAGGGCCGGCGAGGAGGCCTGGTTCGCGGCGAACGCGAAGGCGGCCGCACAGAGTGCGGCCAGCGCGGCGAGAGGAAGCCATGGCCGCAGCACGAGACCGCCCCTTCCGCGAGTGCTTGATGAAGGCTTTCGCTTCCGTCCAGGCCGTTCCTGCGCCGCCCGGGGCGCGGCAGGTGTGCCCTTCGCCGGCGCAGAACGGTCGCCAGCGGGGTAATAACTGCGTGAAATAATCTAGATAGTACTTGATAGACTCATCCGACTGAAGGAGATCGTCGGGTCCGGACTGCACCTGCGCCAGGAGTCGACGCGCGAGGAGATCGCCTGAACGGAAGGAGGCCGGCCTTTCGGCCGACCTCCGGGCGGGGGCGTCGGTTGCGCCGCGGTGGAAGCGACCTCCCCGCTGCCGTCGGTTACTTGGGGGCGTACTTGGCGAACGCGGCCAGGTGGCTCCAGAATGCGCCGTAGCCCATGTAGGCGAAGATGACGGCACCGACGATCAGGACGATGGCTGCGAGGATCGCGACGGCCCGCTGGTTCTTGTAGCCGATCGCCGGCAGGTTGAGCATGCCGCCGAGGCCGGCGAGGATGTAGCCGGTGCCCGAGAGGCCGGGCTCGCTGGTCATGCCCATGTTCATCATGCGGAGGCCGACGACGATCGGGACGATGCCGGCGAAGAAGCCGACGATGGAGGGGCCGAGGATGTCCTGCTTGAGCAGGAGCAGGATGCCGGTGACGCCGTAGATCGCGGCGAACAGCAGCGCGGGCTCGCCGAAGGCGATGTTGTAGCTGCTCGGCAGGATCCAGTGCAGGTCGATGTTGAGCGCGAGGAAGAAGAGCACGAGACCGACGGTCAGGAAGCCGCCGCCCCAGGTCTGGCGCTTGCTCTCGTCCGGAGCGAAGTAGAGGTAGAACGCGAGGAGTGCGAGGCCGATCCCGACGGTGACCAGCATGACGGCAAGGTAGTCGATCATAGCCACTGAGCCTCCCTGTTTGGCAGACTCGCGTGCCGCGGCGCGGGCGCGTCTTGCGTTCTGGCCTCCCAGAACCTTCTGCCAAAACCAATATCGCGCGCAGAGCTTTGTGAAGAAACGAGCAAGCAGGCCCTAGATCGGCGGTGCGTCCGGTACCCGGGCGCAGGGGCCGATGGACGGCTACCAGCCATTGGGTGCATGCGCTCGGACCCTCAAGGCGTCCGAGCGGCGCACTGGCAAGGCTGCAGCCCGGACGCGCAGGCGGCCATTCGGTTCCATTCGGCTGGGATCGGGCGCCGAGGGCTCGTCCCGGGCGCGGAGCGCGGTGCAGCACATCGCTTTCGCGTGGTACAAATGGGCCCGCGCCGCGCCCGCCGCCCGCTCGCCCGGGTTGCGGCGGGGGCCGCACTGTGCCTTCCCGCACGTGGCGCTCGGACCATGCCTTCGCGGCGGGCGGCAGGAGTTGCGTCGTGCGGCGGGTAATCCAGATGCCGGAGGTGGCGAATCTTGTCGAAGACGCGCGTAGGGCACGTCGCCGCGGCGGTCGCCGCCGCGATCCTGCTCGCGGGATGCGGTAGCCAGACGACGGCCGCGAAGCCGCAAGGCCATCCGGCCCACCATGCCAAGACGCAAAAACAGAAGGCGCCCGCGCCCCCGGCCAGCGGCTCCACCGAGGCTGCCGGCGCCGCCGCCTCGAGCGCCGCCAGCGGCACGCAGGCAGGCAGCACCGGGACCGCCCAGAACGTCCCGACCCTCAGCTACACGCTCGCACCGCCCAGCCAGACGTCCGGCGGTGCGATGGCGATGCTGTCGGTGGCGAACGTGCCGCAAGGATGGACGCTCGAGACGCTGCAGGCCGTGTCGTCCGCAGGCGTGATGGCGTCTGCGACCCCGTCGCAGGCCATGACGAGCGTCTTCGGCCAGCCGCAGGGAGGCTTCTCGATGGGATCGGACGGGGAGATCATCAGCTACTTCTTCCCGAATCCCCCCGGCAAGTGGGCCCACACGACGGTGCACTTCGCGTTCATCTACACGACATCGGCGGGCACCAGCGCATCGATCACCAGCAAGAGCTTCGCCTTCCCC
>JAJYTV010000163.1 GCA_021792885.1 Bacillota bacterium | reverse complement strand
TCTGGTAAGTCATGAGCATCTGAGCGACACGGTCGCTAATCGACTTCGGCTGCCAATGGCCCTGGACGAGCTGCCAATCCATCGAGAGCCAACGGCCGGGGCCCCGATTGACAAGGACGGCAGTGTCCGGTGAAGGCCGCTGGAGACTCACCTCGGCCGGATAGACTGTCGCGTAGACGATCTGACTCGCACCGGCAGCCAGTTTAACCACCGTTTGGCCGACAACCAGCGACAGCGTCTGGGCAGCCTGCGCTCGGGTCAATGAGGCCTGCGGCTTGAAGATGCCGTCCATGTAGGTGGCGATGTATCCCGCTGCCACTGCTCCCTCGACGGCGGGCAGGGCCCACTTGCCGATCTCCCTACCGTCCGTGAAGTGCACGGTGGTCCCCTGCGGCAGAGTCAGCGCGCGGGCCAGCAGCACGGCCTCCTCCTCGCGCGTCAGCGGCAGACCTGGGCCGAACCGCTTCGGGCTCAGCCCCCGAACGATGCCAACCTCCGCTGCCGCTGCGACATACGGTCCAAACCAGTCGCCGGGCGGCACGTCCGTGAAGGACGTGCCGCTGAGGCTGGGCCTCATGCCGAGCGACCGGACGAGCATGGTCACGAACTGCGCGCGCGTCACCTGGGTCTCTGGTCGGAAGGTCCCGTCGGGATACCCGAGGACGATCTTCTTCGTGGCCAGGTCCGCGACGTACGGCGCCGCCCAGTATCCCGCCGGCACGTCAGAGAAGATGGCGGTCGAAGTGCCCGCAGCCCCTGCCTGAGCGGGGCCGACCACTGCGGCGGCGACGCCCACCAGAGCGATGCACGCCATTGCCGTCAGGCGAGCCCGCAACGGACGGTTCCGATCCATGCGAAGCCAGCTCCTCTCATCGCATCGATCTCACTGGTCCTCTTCGCTCCGGTGCCGACAACGTGAAGCGCAATGGCGCAGGCGGATCTGCTCTGGTCCTGTCGGGGGAGGGGTGGAGCGCGCTACTTCTGGGTCGTCGCGTCTGCGCTGAGGTTCGTCCAGGTCGAACCGCCGTCCGTTGTCCGCAGCAGCTGCCCGCCGGCGATCGCCCAACCATCAAAGGGGCTCACGAAGTCGAGAGCGCTCGCGCCCTGCAGGCTCAAGTTCGGCGTCACCGTGGTCCAGTGCAAGCCGCCGTCCGCCGTCCGGTATATCTTCGTCCCGTCGATCACGAAGATGTGGCTCGCGTCGACAACCGAGTAGACCACCGTGCCGCTTCCCCCTTTAACGGGAGTTGTCGGTGCCCACGATTGCCCGCCGTCGGTGGTCGGATAGAAGACCGCAAAGCGGGGATAGAACTCGACCGGCATGACCCCGTCGTTCGGACCGAAGAACACCGGCGGTAGACTGGTCGCAGCACCTCCTGCCGCTGTCAGTCCTTGTGGAACGGTTAGGCTCTGTGCGTTCCAGTTCATCCCGCCGTCGTGCGTCACGTAGAGCGGGATCGAGTTCCCGGCCCAGGTGCCCGTGAGCCAACCGTTCTCAAGGCCGGAGAAGCCGAACCCACTCTTGTCTCCACCGAAGATGTTCGCAGCGTGCTGGGCGCCAAAGCGCCCGTCAGCTGCTATAGTCCAGTGTTTGCCACCATCCGTTGTGCGCAGTAGAAGCACAGCTTCGCTGCCTGCTGCTGCACCTAGATTCAGCAGGAGGAAGCCGGTGCTTTTGTTCATGAAGTAGATTTGCGGCTGCGCCGCGTGATAGGTCGCGACGCTCTGCCATGTTTGGCCGCCGTCCGACGTGTAGTAGACCACCGTAGGCGTTTCCGAGTACGACGTCACCGCAAGCCAAGCGTGGTTTGGGCCGGTCGACGCCAAGCTGACCATGGCAGGCCCGACGTTGGGCATCCCCGCCGGCGTCACGTCCAACCACGTCGCGCCGCCGTCACTCGTGGTCAGAACCTGGTTGTCTCGCGTGGTCGCCCATCCGGTAGACGCGGTCAGCACGTCCACGCTCCAGATCTGTGCGCCCTGCAGGCCAAGCGGGAAGTCTCGCCCCAAGGAAAGGCGAAAGCCTCCGAGCCAAGAGTCCTTGGGTGGAGCGAGCGGTCCGCCCTGTACGTCGTAGACGGAGAGCAGGGGCTGGGATGGGATCGCCACAGGCATGTAAGCGACTGTCTGGGCCCACGGGGAGCCGATCCCGACCGGGAGGGGCACTTGCCCGTCCGGCCGCGGGAAGGGCCCCCAAGGGCTTGCGACGGCGGAGCCTCCGATGTCGAATCGCACCTTGCCTCCGGCTTCGCTCGCACTACCCCACGCCAGGTGGTAGGGGGCAACGTCCTCCGGCCAGTACTCGTTGCCGTTCGACCCCGTGGGAACCCCAGGAAGGGTGAAGGCGGCGGCGAGACCTGTCCCCTGCTGGATGGCGTAGGTGGCTGTCAGGTTTTCATACTGCTGCTGAGTGCGGAGTACTCCCGACCACGTGAAGAGGCCGTTCTTCGCAGGAAGATGCACGGTGAGGAGGGTCTGCACTCCTGGCATGGCTTCGAGATTTAGATCCGGCGCTTCGCCGGGGAGATTCCCCCACACCCAGGCGGGCTTGCCGGTGTACGCGAGCCCCTGTTGCAGGACCACCACGTAGCGTCGGCCCTGCCACGAGGGTAGATGGATTTTCACGTGCGCTGTGCCCTGGGTCAGCGTCCCCACGGCGGCAGCGCCCACGCCGCCCGTGCCGGGCTGTACGGCGAAGAGGTCGTAGACGCCCTGACTGGGGAGTGTGAGCCGAAAGCTCCCGTCCGCCGCGGTGTGGGCGGTCGCCTGAAACAGGCTCCCCGCCCCGACAGGCATGGCGAGGACGAGCCCGTCGCGCGTCGGCTTGCCGTCCGGGCCGACCAAGGTGCCCACGACAGCGGTCTTGTGATTCGTGCCGGTTTTGAAGGGGCGAGCCTGGAGCCGCAGGTTTACCTGCCCGCCCATGGGCGGGACGTGAAGGCTCGCCACTGCCCCGATTGACGCGCCCGACTCCAGTCCAGACTCATAGACGCCGAGCCTGTAGTCGCCAGGGACAAGCCTCGTCCGATAGGTGTATGTGTCGGGATGCTGCTTCGTGTTGGTCGCCCACGAGAGGGGGAAACCACCTACACTGCCGCTATCCCGATTCTGCCAGACCGCATTTAAACTAATAGTTGGAGGCGTATCCTGCAGGTGGAGCACAAGGTTTATAGGCACCGCCTTGGCAGACTGTACGCCATGCGGGGAAGGCGTGGCAGAGGTGCCTCCGTTTGAGGCGGTGCCGCACCCGCCTAAAGCCAACGAGATGAGCAAACAGAATATTGCTTTAGGTCGGCTTTTGATGGCGAGGCCCCCTTGCGTCAAGTTGCACTGATTGTAGCATCCAGCTTTCGACCCGATGACAGAGCAATCCATCCACCATGTCCAAATGTGAGCGTCGCGACTGGCGGCGAGCAACAGGAAGGTGTTGGCTGCTCGCGGCAGACCGCTTCACTTGGCCACCATCGACCATCAGGCTTTGTATGACGTAAAGAAGAAACTAGGCAACTGAACGGCTAGCGCATAGATCCACATTACAGTTCGACTAAAATCATCCGCCTCCCCTCGGGGAGGTGGCGCTACTCCCCGTAGGGACGACCTACGTTACGACCGAGACAGAGTATCGCATCAGATCACCTCATGACGACCCTGACCTGAGAGGTCCACACCCTCCAGGGCCAATGTCGCGAAAGATAACCTCTTTCGTGCAATCAATCCCTCCAAGATCATTCGTACTGTGTGACCGCGCCGACCTCCTCCGTTATGCAGCAGGATAACCGCTCCAGGGTGAAGCTTTCGGAATAGGCGCTGCGCTATCACTCGGGATGGAGGACTTGTCCAGTCGTGCGTGTCGTAGGTCCACAGCACCACAGTCTCGCCGAGCGCGTTGGCAACTTCCACTACGGTCTGGTTGACGTCACCGTAAGGCGGACGAAAAGATGTGGGTCTCTGGCTCGTCAACCGAGTGATCAGATTGGCATCTCGTGTTATCTGATCGGACAACTGTTCTTCGTTGAGGTTCGTCATATGTAGGTGGGTCCATCCGTGGTTACCGATCTCATTTCCACCTGCCGCAGATCTTCGGACTATGCCAGGATAGTGCTTTGCCGCGCTGCCAAGCACAAAGAACGTCGCGTGAACCTGGTACCTCGCCAGCAGGTCTAGGATCTGTGGTGTGTTCCTCGGGTCTGGCCCATCGTCAAAAGTCAACGCAACCGCTCGCGCCTCCGTGCGAACGGCGTAGAGCTTGGGGATCACGGAAATCGGCTTGGGGGGATGGCGTGCTGCCGGACGAGATGTGCTCGTGGGATCTGCATTCCTGGAAACTGCAGGGGGCTGGTCCGCACTCTCGGGACGGGCAGAATTGCCGCATGCGCCAAGTAGGAGGGCGACGGTGATCAACGCGACGCAAGCACGTAGACCGCGCACAAACGTCCCCCCTTCGCGGCCACCACCCCTCTAGTCTGACGGTTGTCTTGAGGTGTATACCGGCGCCGCCAAGCGTGCCGCCCAAGCTGCACCCATACTAAGGCATATCTGCTGCACAGTGCCATGCATTTCAGTGGCCGGCTCGGGACAGCTTCTACTACCATGAAGGCACTGATGATGTCTGCCCTCCTCACAGGGGCTCTGATGCTGGCGCCCGAGAACAAGGATTCGCTCGCGGGACGCACAATCGTCATCGATCCGGGGCATGGGGGGCGCGACAGCGGTGCCATAGGCAACGGCTTAGAGGAAGCGCCGGTTGTCCTCTCCTTGAGTCGCACCATCGCAAGGGTTCTCCGCTCCGAGGGAGCGAAGGTTGTGCTCACGCGTAGGGCAAACCGCTATGCGCTCGGCGACAGGTACGGCAGCGGCCTGGGGCACAAGAGCCTGGCGGCACGCGTCGAGCTCGCACGCAAGGTGCACGCCGATCTCTTCCTCAGCATTCACGCGAACAAGTACCCCACGGATTCCAGAATCCACGGCGCGCAGGTTTTCGTCGGCCAGTCTCCAGATGCCAATCGCATCATTCTTGGCACCTGCTTGCAAGAGCACCTCGACCAAGCGACCATGACACGCTGGCCGATCAACCAGACGCAGTCTCTGTACCTTATGGAATACCTCACAATTCCCGCGGCCCTGGTCGAAGTCGGGTACCTGTCGAACCCGCACGAGGCGAAACTGCTTCTCGACCCTGCCCACCAGGAACGACTGGCGACCGCCATCGCGCAGGGACTGCATTGCTACTATGCGCGCAGTAGTTCTCCGCATCCGACGACTC
>JAJYTV010000162.1 GCA_021792885.1 Bacillota bacterium | reverse complement strand
CTTGGTGACGAACGGCACGTAGGTGAGGGGCACGCCCTCGCGCGCCTCGAACTCCGGGCGGATCGCCTTGCGCAGCGCGACGACCGGGCTCATGTCCACCTCGAACCAGGCCGTGGCATGCGGCGCCTCGCGCTTCGATCGTACCATGTGCTCCGCGATCGTGCGACGCATGGGTGTGAGATCCAGCACCCGGTCGCCCATCGCCGGTGCCGGCGCTGCGGCGGTCCGGGCGGGCGCGGCGGGAAGCTGCTGCGGTGGCGCGGCGGGCGCAGCACCCTGCGCGACGCTCGCCTGCGCAGCCGAGGGCAGGCGCTGGAAGCGCGCGAGGTCCTCTCGCGTCACGCGGCCTTCGTTGCCGCTCGCCGGGACGAGCTGCAAGTCGATGCCGGCTTCCTTCGCCAAGCGGCGAACGTAGGGCGAGGTGCGCACGCGGCCTGCGGTCTGCGCGGCAGCAGCGGCCGGGGCGGTCGGCGCAGACGGCATTGCCGGCGCCGCAACCGCGACCGCTGGCGCGGGTGCACCCGCCGGCGGCGCGGCAGGCGCCGCGTCGACTGTCAACGGGGCGGCGGGATCGGCCGCGTCCGCTTCGGCGATGTCGCAGATCGGCTGCCCGACTGCGATCGTCTGCCCCTCTTCGGCGATGATGGCGGTCAGGACGCCCGCGAACGGGCTCGGCACTTCCGCGTTGACCTTGTCCGTGGCGACTTCGACGATCGGCTCGTACTTCTCGACCGCGTCGCCGACCTGCTTCAGCCAGCGGCCGATCGTGCCTTCCGTGACGCTCTCCCCAAGCTGGGGCATTGCGACTCTCAGACGGGATCCCTCCCTACCGACGCGTCAGGACGCGAGCAGTTCGCGCGCTGCGTGTGCGATCTTCTCGGGGCTGGGCATGAAGTGCTCCTCCTGGACCGTGTTGAACGGCATTGCCGGCACGTCCGGTCCAGTGAGGCGCCGCACCGGCGCATCGAGTTCGTAGAGCGCCTCCTCGGCGATCAGCGCCGCGACTTCCGCGCCCGGTCCCATCGTCCGGTTCGCCTCGTAGACCACGAGGCCGCGGTGGGTCTTGCCGATCGAGGAGAGGATCGCGTCGCGGTCGAGCGGCAGGAGCGTGCGCAGGTCGATGACCTCCGCCGAGATGCCTTCCTTCTCGAGTTCGCCTGCCGCCTGCTCCGCGAAGACGGCCATCAGGCCGTAGGCGAAGATGGTAAGGTCCTTGCCCTCGCGGACGGTGCGCGCCTTGCCGATCGGCACGGTGTAATCCCCGTCCGGGATCTCACCGCGCACGAGGCGGTAGGTCCGCTTGTGCTCGAAGAACATCACAGGGTCCTCGTCGCGGACCGCCGACTTCAGGAGTCCCTTCGCATCGGCCGGCGTCGACGGGACGACGATCTTCAGGCCCGGAACATGCATGAAGAACGCCTCGACGCTCTGCGAGTGATAGAGCGCCCCGTGGACCCCGCCGCCGAAGGGGGCGCGGATCACCATCGGGACGTGGAAGTCGTTGTTCGAGCGGTAGCGGATCTTCGCCGCCTCGCTGACGATCTGGTTGAACGCGGGGTGGATGAAGTCGGCGAACTGGATCTCCGCGATCGGGCGCAGCCCATTGAGCGCCATGCCGATCGCGACGCCGACGATGCCGGACTCCCCGAGCGGCGCGTCGATCACGCGCTCCTCACCGAACTCTCCGACGAGCCCCTCGGACGCGCGGAACACGCCGCCACGCACGCCGACGTCCTCGCCGAGCAGGACGACCCGCCCGTCGCGGGCCATCTCTTCGTGCATCGCCTCGCGGACCCCGTCGATCAGGTTCTTCACAGCCATTCGGGTCGCCCCCCTACTCGCCGTAGACGTGCCTGTGCAGGTCCTCCACCTTGGGGTAGGGCGCCTGCTCGGCATAGGCGATCGCTTCGTCGACTTCTGCCCGCACCTCGCGCCACAGGGCCTCGTCCTCCTCCTTCGTGAGGATGCCCTCCGCCAGGACGTGCGCCTGCATGCGCGTGATCGGGTCCTTCTGCTTCCACTCCTCGACCTCTTCGCGCGTGCGGTACGCGCGGTCGTCGTCGTCGGAGGAGTGCGGCACCGTCCGGTAGGTCTTGAACTCCAAAAGCGTCGGCCCCTCGCCGCGTCGCCCGCGCTCGGCCGCCTGGAACGTGGCCTCGTAGCAGGCGAAGAAGTCATTGCCGTCCACGGTCACGCCGGCCATGCCATAGCCGAGCGCGCGCTCCGAGACGTCCTGCACCGCCATCTCCTTGTGCTGCGGCACGGAGATCGCGTACTCGTTGTTCTCCACGATGAACAGCACCGGCAGCTTGAAGATCGAGGCCCAGTTGAGCGCTTCGTGGAAGTCGCCCTGGCTCGTCGTACCCTCTCCCAGTGCGGTCGCAGCGACGGCGTCCTCGCCGCGCAGCCTGCTCGCGTAGGCAATTCCCACCGCGTGCAGCACCTGCGTCCCGACGGGCGAAGAGCCGGTGATGATGTGGCGTTCCCGCCAGCCGTAGTGCCCGGGCATCTGCCGACCGCCCGAGGTGAGGTCTTCGGCCTTGCCGAACAGCGAGAGCATCGCCTGCCGGGCGGTGTAGCCGCACGCGACGACCACGCCGAGATCCCTGTAGTAGGGCAGGAAGAAGTCGGTCGGGCGCAGCGCCGAGCCCCAGCCCACCTGTGCCGCTTCGTGTCCTCGGCAGGGGATGACGAACGGCGCCTTGCCGGCGCGGTTCAGCACCCACTGGCGCTCGTCGATCGTCCTCGTCAGGAGCATATCGCGGTACGCCTTGCGTATCGCCTCTGCAGTCAGGGCAGGCGCCGCGGCGGCGCGGGCCTTCGTCCTGGCCATGAGGAAGCCTCCCTCCGTTGTTGCAGGTCTCCGGCCATCCCGCGCCGGCGCGCGTGCTTGCCGGTCAGGCATGCGCAGAATTCTCCATAGTCACCTTAGGCATGACACCCCACGTAGTCAAGGGCTGGGGGATCGCCGCGCAGGGCGCGCAGCACGCCTTGCGCGAGCGCCTGCATCTCGGCTTCGCCGGGGTAGACGAACTGCCTGCTTGCAAGCCAGCGCACCTTGCGCAGCACCGATCTCACGAGCGCCGCGTCGTGCGCCGCGCCGCCCGTCAGCACGAGCGCATCGACGGGCCAGCCGGCAAGCGCAGCCTGGCGGCCGCATTCGCGCGCGATCCCGAGTGCCAGCGCCGCACGCGCCAGGGCCCCCTTCCCCTCATCAGGTATGCGCCGCAGGTCCGCCGTGCCGACGAGGCCGACGAGGCCGCCGCCGCCGCTCACCTTCCCGCGCGCCGCGGCGAGATCGAACCGTCCGGCCGCGTAGAGCCGCCACATGCGGTAGAGCGGCACGCTCCCGGACCGTTCCGGGGCGAGCGGCCCGTCGCCGTCGAGCGCGTTGTTCACGTCGACGATGCGCCCATGATCGTGCAGGCCGACCGAGATTCCCCCGCCGATGTGGGCGACGACGAGGCGCAGGTCCTCATACGGCCTGCCGAGTTCCGCTGCGGCCCGGTGCCCCATGGCGCGCTGGTTCAGCGCGTGCAGCAGCGAGCGGCGCGGCAGCGAAGGGAGCCCGCTCTCGCGGGCTTCGTCGGAGAGCTCGTCGGTGACGACCGGGTCGACGATGAACGCGGGACAGCCCGTCGCCTGTGCGATGCGCAGCGCGATCGGCGCAGCGAGGTTCGACGCGTGCTGCCCGTGCGGGGCGTCGAGCAGTTCCTCCACCATCCCTGCGCTGACGCGGTAGGTCCCGCCCGGCAGCGGGCAGAGAAGTCCGCCGCGGGCGGCGACGGCGGCGAGCGAGCGCGGCTGGAGGCCGTGCTGGCGCACGGCCTCGTCGATGTCCTTGAGACGCAGCGGCAGCTGCGCAGCAACGGTCGGGTAGCGTCCGAGTTCCTCCGGCGCGTGCGCCACCTCGGTCCGCCACGACTCCTCGGTGCCCGAATAGAGGGCGACCTTCGTCGAGGTGGACCCCGGGTTCACGACCAGGATGCTGGGCGCGTCCCCGTTCCGAGCGGTCAACGGCGCGGGACGAACATGCGGTTCACGGCGGCGATGCGCGCGACGCGGTCCTCCGCCATGCGGTCTGCGGCCTCGTGCGGCGCAATCCCCTGCTCCCGGGCGATGCGGAAGATCTCCAGGATGCGGTCGTAGATCTGCGCCACACGGCTGAACGCGCGGTCCTTGTGGTAGCCGTCCGGGTGCATCTCGTCCGCGACATTCACGACGCCGCCGCCGTTCGCGACGAAGTCCGGCGCGTAGACGATGCCCCGCTCCTGCAGCATGTTGCCGTGGCGCGGCTCCTTGAGCTGGTTGTTCGCAGAACCCACGACCACCTTCGCCTTGAGGCGGGGGATCGTGTTGTCGTTCAGGGTGGCGCCGAGCGCGCAGGGGGCGTAGACGTCGCAGTCGAGGTCATAGATCGCGTCCGGCGCGACGGGGTGTGCGCCGAAGCGGCGCACCGCCTCGTCGATCTTCCCCTGGTCGATGTCGGTCACGTAGAGCTCCGCGCCGTCGCCTTGCAAACGCTCGCAGAGCAGCACGCCGACATGCCCGAGACCCTGCACGGCGATCTTGCGTCCGCGGATCTGCTCGCTGCCGAAGGCCTCGCGGAGCGACGCCTTCAGCGCCACGTAGACGCCGTAGGCCGTCGCTACCGACGGGTCGCCGGACGCTTCGGGAAGGCCGCGCACGTAGCGCGACTCCTCGGCGGCGATCGCCATGTCCTGCACCGACGTGCCGACGTCCTCCGCCGTGTAGTAGCGGCCGCCGAGCGTGTCGACGAAGCGACCGATCGCCCGCATGATCATCTCGTCCTTCTCGCCGCGCTCGTGCTGCAGCACGACCGTCTTGCCACCGCCGAGCCGCAGGCCCATCGCGGAGTTCTTGTAGGTCATGCCGCGCGAGAGGCGCATGACGTCTTCGAGCGCCTCCTCCTCGGAGGCGTAGGGCCACATGCGGCAGCCGCCGAGTGCCGGGCCGAGCGTCGTGTCGTGCACGCCGATGATCATACGCAGTCCCGTGGACTTGTCGTAGCAGAAGACCAGCTGCTCGTGTCCCATCTCGGCCATCTTCTCGAAGATACCCACTTGCGGATGCCTCCTTGTGCTTTGGGCCTACTGGCTGACCTTCGCGCCCGTACCTGCCGCCACGCGCATACCGAGTCCGATCGAGAGGAGCTTCGCCTCCGGCGGGTCGGCGCGCGAGGTGAGCACGATCGGGCAGCGCGCGCCAAGCAGGATGCCAGCGGTGCGCGCGCCCTGGAAGTAGGTGAACGCCTTGTAGAGGATG
>JAJYTV010000161.1 GCA_021792885.1 Bacillota bacterium | reverse complement strand
GCCGCCAGTGGGTCCCGATCAACGTATCCGACCCACCGATCAGGTGCCTGGTGGCTTCGAGCATTGACCGTAGACTGCGGCAGCCTCCTCATCGAACGGCGCTTGCCACAAAAAGCGACAGAAACTGCTTCGATCTCCTGTACGAACCGCTGGGCGCTCATCCGCGTCAGCTCTTCAAGAACCGAGCCGTCTCCCCCGATCCCTGTCTCAGCAGCGTCGCAGCTGATTCCCTGGTGCGTTTCGACGATGATACCCTATCCGTAAGGTCCGGGTCTCCTCGCCGAGTGTCTTGCATCGCCCATCCTACCCTGCACGCCTTCGTTGTTGCATCACTCTACAGACGTCACCTATGGTGAAGTAATAGCGTATTGAGGTGACGATGTTTTGCGACACCGGCGCTGACGACTGGCTAGCTTGCGGTGCGAATTGCTGATGCCGCTGAAGACGGGCTCGGTCAGCGACTAGTTCGGGGAGGGAATAATATGACAGAGAGAACGCCATACCGGACCATGGACCATCTGCACAAGGCTTTGCATCCTAATTTTCGCTCTATTTCGCTAGCGATCCGCGAGGCGAACGGCATCAACGCCAAGATCGCTGTTTTTGTTACCAATATAGTTGGTACAATGTGGTGTGCCTATTTCTTTACGTTGATTGCACTCATCGGGTTACCCGCAGCACTAAAGCCTGGTGGCGAGGGAATTATCGCCTGGATTGCTCAGACCTTTTTGCAGCTAGTTCTATTGTCCGTCATCATGGTCGGTCAAACCGTCCAAAGTCTCGCGGCTGATGCCCGCGCTGAAAACACCTTCAAAGACACTGAAGCGATTCTCGATCGCCTCGACATCCATACGGAAGGTGGACTGAAAGCGATTCTCGATCGCCTCGACGAAGTCGAAAGACGGATCAGCAGCCGTGTGCCGTGACACGGCGAGTCGTGCCGTGGACTTGGCGAAGGAATGGTTTCGCACGGGCCGCCTGCAAGCCATGACGAACGACGGAGTATCCTGGGAGCCATTGCTGGCCGCGATCATCTCGGCCCTTCGCTGAAGACTTTGTCGGCGGATGGATGCGGAGTGTTGCCTTTTACTGCCCCGCAACCCGCAAGACGCCCATCGGGGTGCGCTGGTGCCCCTGCCCCATCGGGTTGCCACGCAATGCCCGCCGCACGAATGCGACGTCCACGCCGCTGCTCGCACCGAGCACCTCGCTCCCGAGATCGTTGCAGTCGACGACTGCTGCGGCCACCCCCAAGATACCGGCGATCTCCTCTGCCACCTTGTCCGGCTCTTCCGGGGCCAGGATCACGTAGTATCCATAGGGTCGCACCGTGTGGCGGTTCGGTCCGTCGATCGCCGCGACCTTCCGCCCGGCGATCCGGTAGAAGTCTCCGCTCCGCCCGATCGCCCGCGTCATGCCGCCGATGATCGCTGCGACGACGATGCGGGCCACACCCGCCTCCCGGATGGCCATTTCCATGACAACGGGCTGGCGTACCCCCATGCCGTGCGGCGTCTTGCGCACGAACCGCGCGAGGAAGTTCGCCAGTGGCCGCGGAGTGATCTGCCACATCCCCACGACCCTGCCTTGGGTGATCGAGACGACCTTCTCCGAGATGAACGCGATGTCGCCTGGCACGACGCGCGTCTTCAGATGTGCCTCCAGGATCGGGCGCAGATCCTGGCCGGGCCGCACCAACGGCACCCGCACCAACAGACGCTCCACCTTAACCTGCCCGACCGTCAACGCACCTCCGGAAATCCATGCCTCCGCCGTCTCCGCCGGCATCAATCGCTCACCTCCGGGTGTTCCGCCCGTACGGTATGGAGCCGCTCGGCGAGTGGTGCACGCGGCGCCTCGGGAACGCTACGAGGTGGTCTGCAGATTGTGAGGAGGCATGCTCGTGTTCTGGACGCTCTTCATCCAGGCGCTCGCCGCGCTCTCGCCAGTCACTGGGACGCAGACGCCCCAGCCCCCCGTGCCTGCTGTGATCAGCCGGGTGCCCGTCGCAGACAAGCGCATCGCGTTCAGCTTCGACGATGGGCCGAACGTGCGCTACACCCCCCAGTTCATCGCCATGCTGCAACGCTACGGCGCCCACGCGACGTTCTTTCTCATCGGGTCCGAGGCGCAGCAGAATCCGCAGATCATCCGTACGCTCCATATGGCCGGCATGGAGATCGGCAACCACGGCATGCGCCACCGCTACCTGCACTCCGACGATCCCGGGGTCGCACTGCAGGAGGTGCGCGCAGGCGAGCAGGCGATCGTGGCGGCGGGGGTGCCCCGCCCGACGCTCTACCGCCTGCCGGGCGGCATCGGCGGCCCCAGGGTGCGGCTCGCCGTCGGTTCGCGCGGTTACCGCCTGATCGGCTGGTCGATCGACCCGCGCGACTCCATCCGGGGCACCTCTTCCGCCCAGATCGCGCAGACCGTGCTGCGCGACGCCGCGCCAGGGGCCATCGTCCTGATGCACGACGGCCCCGCGACCCGCCGCGAACCGACGCTCCAGGCGCTCGGTCAGATCCTCCCGGCGCTCAAGGCCCAGGGGTACACCGTCTGCAGCGTCGGAGAGCTCCTGCAGGCATCCCGCACCAGTTCCTACCGCGAAACCTTGCGCGCCCCCCGGCCCAGGATGTACGGGATGAATTCGAAGAGAGCCGCCTGCAGCATCAGCCACCCCGAAGCCTGCGTGCGCCCGTGGCGCAGCGCGTAGCGCAGGTCCTCCGACCGGTGCAGGCGCCAAAACGCGTAGGAGAAGCGCACATCGTGCCAAGCGACGAGCCTGTGCATCTCCTCCGCGGAGACAGGGCCGTCGGGCGGGCCGAGGGTCTTCAGCATGCGGTGCATCGCATCATAGACGCGGCGTGAGTTCTTGCTGTAACTGCCCTGCTCGTCCGTGTAGACGACGAGCGGGAGCTCGAGGTGCAGGTCGTCCGTGTGCTGCGCGACCCGCATCCAGAAGTCCCAGTCCTCGGTGCCGTCGATCTCCGAGCGGAAACCGCCAACGCGTTCGAAGAGGTCCTTGCGCACCAGGGCCGTCGAGGTCTGAAAGCGGTTGAGGCGCAGGATGTCGTGCCAGCGGAAACGCCTGGTCGGCATCGCCTCCGCGGAGAACTGCGCAGGGGCCTGGGAGCGGTCCCGCACCCAGCTCGTCGAACACATCCCGATTTCGGGTGCCGCCTCCAGCGCGGCAGCCTGTAGCCGAAGCTTCTGCGGCAGCCAGGTGTCGTCGGCGTCGAGGAAGGCGAGCCAGTCCCCCTGTGCCAGCTTCCCTGCGGTGTTGCGCGCGGCGCTCGGTCCGGCATTTTGCTGGCGCACCATCCGAACCGTCGGAAACTCCCGCTCAACGAACTCTGCGGTGCCGTCCTGAGAACCATCGTCGACGACGATCACCTCAAGCGGCGCGAGTTCCTGCTCCAAGGCGCTGCGCAGGGCGGCCTCGATCGTCTTCGTCGCATTGTAGGCAGGGACGACAACACTGATCCGCAGACCCGCTTGCGGCACTTCGGCACCCCTTCTCGAGTACTTCCCTAGTAAAGCGGCACAAACACACCCGCAGCGGCTGTCCCCGTAGATGAGGGACCTTCCGGGGCTGCGCCGTTCCTGCGTTCTCTCTTCATGGACCCCGTTGCGTGCGATGTTCGGCAGGCTTGTCAATCTTCTCCGCGCGCCGGGCGTCGTCCTTTCCAACGGGCCCTGCATTGCCCCTGGGCCTGCGCCGCCGGGAGAGCACGTGCAGGAGTCCCTCCCGCAAACCGTCGAATCCCGCTGGAAATTGTGCGGCAGCTCGCTCCGCTCGCCGCGAGGGGGGCACAAGATGCGGGATTCTTTCACGCAGCGCGCAGCGTGATCTCGAGCGAATCGCCCTACCTCGGCTGGCCCGGCCGGCCGAAGCTTACCCTCTGGAACCAGCTCCACCTCGGTCTCTACTGGTTTCCGAACAACGCCCTTTGGACAGGGCTTCTGCTGATCGTCCTGCCCGAGAAGGTGCTGTCCATCGTCGGCAGCGGAGCGGCGACCGGCGTGCTCTCCTGGACCGGCATCCTTGGCACGCTGGTCGCAAGCGTCGTATCCCCGACGTTCGGGATCATCTCGGACCACTTCCGCTCCAGGATGGGCCGGCGCCGCCCGCTGATGATCGTCGGCACCGCCGGGACGTTCGTCTTCCTGCTGGTCCTCGCGTACGCGCGCTCCCTGCCGCTCTTCGTCATCGGCCTCATCGGCGTACAGTTCCTGAACAACGTCGCGCAGTCATCCTACCAGGGCCTCATCCCGGACCTCGTCCCGCCCGGGCAGCGCGGCGCGGCGAGCGGCTTCATGGCACTCTACAACCAGGCTGGCGTGATCGTCGGGGCGATTCTCGGCGCCTTCACGTCCGTGATCCTCTTCGCCTGGTCGACGCTCGCCCTGCTTGTCATCGCCCTCCTCACGACGCTCGGCTTCGTCCAAGAACCCTCTTCGCTCGACCTGCCCCGGCGCAAGCTGCGCGCACAGTTCTCCGGCATCCGCCTGCGCGGGCCCGCCTACCGGGACTTCTGGTGGGTCTTCGCGACCCGCTCGCTCGTGCTCACCGGCCTCTACGTCCTGCAACAATACCTCCTCTACTATCTCAAGTTCGTCCTCGGCATCTCCCATCCGACCACCGACGTGTTCTTGATCCTGCTCATGCTGACGTTCACCGCGCTGATCTCATCGATCGTCATGGGCTACATCTCCGACCGGCTGCGCAGCCGCAGGCTGATCGTCGCCGCGTCGGGCATCCTGCAAGGGGTGTGCGCCATGCTGTTCGTCTTCACGCACAGCCTCACGCTCGTCTTCGTCGCAGCGGCCATCTTCGGCCTCGGCTACGGGGCCTACCAGTCGGTCGACTGGGCACTCGTCGTCGACACGCTGCCGGGCAGGACCGCAGCCCGGGACATGGGGATTTGGAGCATCTCCACGACAGGATCCCAGATGCTCGCGCTGGGCTTCGGCTGGCTGCTCGCCCAGTTCGTCGTCCCGGCGCTGGGGCTCGCCGCCTCGTACCGGACCCTCTTCGCCTGGACAGCCGTCTTCTTCCTGCTCGGCTCCGCGCTCGTCTGGCAGGTCCGCAACGTGCGGTAATGGGCCAAGCCCCGTCGTGGATATGGTAATGTAACCCTGAGCAATCATACGGTGGGCTTCTGGACCCCGAAAGTGAGGCTGCACATGTTCCGTCTCATGCCTGACCTCAGCGATGACCTGCTCATGCGCCTCTACCACAAGGGGGCCCACATCAACTGGACCTCCGACGACATCGACTGGCAAGAACCCGTCGAGCTCTC
>JAJYTV010000160.1 GCA_021792885.1 Bacillota bacterium | reverse complement strand
GCGTCTTCGAGAGGCGCGGCACGATCGCTGGCTGCTCCACCTCCCCGATCTCCTCGTCTCGCAAGGTGCGGATCATGCCGCGCGCCTTGAACTGCGGGTCCTCGAAGATGTCCGCGATGGAGTAGATCGGGCCCGCCGGTACGCCCGCCGCGTTCAGGAACTCCCAGAGTTCCTGCTTGCCGTAGCCTTGCGTCCAGGCGGCGACCAGCGCGTCGAGTTCCTGCTGGTGCTCGCTGCGGGCGGCGTGGGTCGCGTAGCGCGGGTCCTCGCAAAGCTCCGGCCGTCCCATCACCTGCGCAAGGCGCGCGAACACCTTGTCCTGGTTCGCGCCGATGACGAGGTAGCCGCCTCCCTTGGTCGGGTAGACGTTCGACGGCGCGATCTTAGGCAGGACGTTTCCGGTGCGTTCGCGCACGACGCCGACCCGCCCGTACTCCGAAACGCTGCTCTCCATCAGCGCGAAGACGGATTCCGTGATCGCCGTGTCGACGAGCTGACCCTCTCCCGTGCGGTCCCGGTGGTGCAGCGCCGCGAGCGTGCCGATGGTCGCGAACATCGCCGCGAGGCTGTCCCCGATGGAAATCCCGATCCGTGTCGGCGGCCGGTCGGGATACCCCGTGATGTGTCGCATGCCTGGGGCGCGGGTTCAGTTGCGAGATCTCGTCCCAGCCGAGCCCCCAGTCCTCCATCGTGCCCGGTCGGTACGCAGGTTCAGCGTGACGCAGCGCTTGTTGCGCGAGTGGATCGGCCACCGCGAGCGAGCCGAGTTCGATCACGCGGATACCCGCGAGCGCGCCCCGCCCGTAGGCGGGCATGTCGTTCTTGTCCTCCCCCACGCGGCCCTCCCTTCCTTGCGGCCGTGTTGCAAGACGCTGCGGTTCGCGTCCGCTATACGGCGTTCGTTGCAGTGGTTCGCATTCCTGGGCTGCTTCGGGCCAGCCTGCCCTGAGTCCACGACCGTCCCGGGGAAACGCCGAGGGGAAGGACCCGCTTGCGGTCATTCCCCTCGGCGCGCGACGGTCGGGCGCTCTCCTGTCCCAGGCGCACGGTCCGTGAACGGAGGCGACCCGCCGCCCGCAACCCCCAGACGTTCGAACCCACCGGTCCGACAGTGCGGTCTGGATCTTCTCAGATGCCCGTCCCGACCGCGCCCCAGGAGACAAACTTCGTCTCCAGGAACTCGTCGATTCCTTCATGCCCGCCCTCTCGGCCAAGACCCGACTCCTTGTAGCCACCGAAAGGCGCCTGGGCGGTGGAGAACGCGCCATCATTAAGTCCGACGATGCCGTATTCCAGTGCCTCGGAGACACGCCACGCGCGCGTGGCGTCTTTGGTGAAGAAGTAGGCGGCGAGGCCAAACTCCGTGTCGTTGGCCAGGTCGACCGCCTCCTGTTCGTCGCGGAAGCGCGCGATGGCGATCACCGGGCCGAACGTCTCCTCCCGCATGACCAGCATCTTCGGCGATACATTCGTCAGCACGGTGGGCGCGACGAAGTAGCCGGGACCGGTGAGTTCGCCGCCGCCGATGCGGATCCCGGCACCTTGGGCTACGGCGTCGCGAACATGGCTCAGGACCTTCTGCCGGCCCCGCTCGTTGATCATCGGCCCGATCTGCACGCCCTCGTCGCTCCCCTTGCCGACGCGCATGCGCTCCACGAGATCCACCACGCGCTCCGTGAAGGCATCCGCGATGCCTTCCTGCACCAGGATCCGATTGGCCGCAACGCACGTTTGGCCCGCGTTGCGGAACTTCGCCGTGGTGATGGCCGTCGCCGCGAGGTCGAGATCGGCGTCGTCGAACACGATGTAAGGCGCCTGCCCGCCAAGCTCGAGCGAGATCTTCTGCACATGCGTCGACGCCTTGCGCATCAGTTCCTTGCCGACCGCCGTAGACCCGGTGAAGGTGATCTTGCGCACCCGCTCGTCACCGAGCCAGGCATCCGCGAACATCGCCGCGTCGGTCGTCGGCACCACATTGAGAATGCCGACGGGGGCTCCGGCCTCGACCAGGAGCTGGCCAAGGCGCAGCGCCGTGAGGGGGGTCTCCGGGGCCGGCTTCAGGACAACGGTGCAGCCTGCGGCGAGGGCGGGCGCAACCTTGCGCGTGATCATCGCAGCGGGAAAGTTCCACGGCGTGATCGCCGCCACTACCCCGACGGGCTGCCGAAGCACCAAGAGGCGCTTGTCGGCCCTCGTAGCGGGGATGATGCGGCCGTAGACCCGCTTGGCCTCTTCCGCGAACCACTCGACGAAACTTGAGGCGTAGTCCACTTCCGTCTGGGACTCCGGGAGCGGCTTTCCGTTCTCGAGGGTCATCAGCCGCGCCAGATTGTCCCGGTCCGCGATCTGCAGTTCATACCAGCGGCGAAGGATTGCGCTGCGCTGATACGCGGACGCCGCTCTCCAGCCACGAAGCGCCGCATGGGCCGCATCGACGGCGGCCTGCGCGTCAGCAACGGAACCGTTGGCCACTTCCGCAAGCGTCTCGCCGGTCGCCGGATCCTCGACCGCCAACATCCGCCCGCTCTCCGCGGGGCGGAACGCGCCGCCGATCAGTAGGTCGGTAGGAGCCTTGATGCCATCCTGCATTGGTCTGGAACCCCTTTCAGACGAACTTGATCTTCTTCAGAACGCCGCACGGTGCGCGGACGCAGCCTACGGCTGCATCGCGAGGCGTGAGAGCACGAGTCCTGTCGCAACGCAGTTGCGCGGCCCCTCCGTCCCGCGGACGTTGGCGCGGCCGACGGTGACTCCGAGGCGTCCGAGCGCCTCGCGCGCGAGCATCACCAGTTCGTCGTCGCACGCCCCCCCGCCCACCAGCGCGACGTGGATTCGCGCGCTCTCGATCGGCAGGCGGGCGAAGCCGCGGAGCAGGTTCGTGACGATGACGTCTTCTTTGCAGCGGCGCCGCTCCGCCACGATCTCAGCGGGCTCCGCATCGGCTGCGAGCGGCACGATGGCATCGGGCGTCACCAGGACCGCTTTCCCGACGAGGTCGGCGCAAGCGGCCCGATCGTCCCGCACCGGCGCGCCGTTCTGCAGCCGGATGATCCCCCGGCGCTCGACGCGTCCGACCGGGTGCCTCTTGAGACGCTCCACGAGATCCAGGTCTGCAATGCCGAGGGCCTGCCCGAGCATCGCGTCCACGAGGTCGCCCGCACCGCTCAGCTCGATCGTCGCCTGCGGCGCTCCGCCTGCGTAGAGCACAAGGTCGATCGAGCCCGCGCCGATGTCGGCAATCACGCACGGGGCGCGTAGGCGAGGCGTAGTTAAGGCGCCGCGGACCATCTGCTGGGCTTCGCGCCCGAGCGTCAGCACCTTGCAGTCGAGGCTTGCGCGCAGATCGGCCGCAAGCCGTCCGAACAGTCTGCCTTCGTCCGACATCGCAGCGGAGAGGCCGATGCCTCCCTGCCGGACCGTACCGCGACCCGATGCCCCAGCCTGGTACCACGCGTCCACGGCGAACATGTCGCGCACGACCACCGAAGCGGCGTCCTGGAAGGTCTCCTCCAGAGCGGGAAAGGGGCTTTGGATGCTGCCGCCGAGCCCGACCCGCACGCTGCGGGCCGGCAGGACGGACGCCGCCAAGCGGTTCACTGCGCCGGCGCCTTCGTCGAGGCGTATCCGCACGTCGTCCCCGGCGGCGGTCTGGATGACGAGGTGGTTCGGCTGCACCTGCATGCCGTGCTCCGCCTTCACGACTACCCCAGAGCGGAGCTCTGTCAGCGTCAAGGCGATGCCGCGCAGCTCATCCGCATCATCATGGTCGATCAGCTCGGCGAGCGCAAAAGGGTCCGTCAGCGCAGCGAGGCGCCCGCCCTCGGGCGCGACCTCCACCGCCATCGCGGTGCCGTCCGCGATGCGGGAGAGCCCGCGGACTTCGTCGATGACCGGCACCTTGCGCCCAAGGCGGTTCCAAAGGAGCACCGCCTCATCGGCCTCCATGGCCACGCCCACCACCTTGGCGCCCCGTCCGACGGCGTCGTTGATGCGGGCCGCGGCTTCTCCAAAGGAGACGTCCCGGTCGACGAGGGCGATCACGGGACCCCCTGCGCCGCCCGCCTCAGCAAGGGTTCCCAGGCGGGCGGCGCGGCCGCTCGCGACGCCCGCCCCGCCTGGAGTGTCAGGATTGTGGGCGAGCACGTGCGATGTGAGGAGCGCCAGGTCTTCTTGCGGCACCACCGCGGCGTTGAAGACGACGGGCGCCGTTTCGCAGAGCACGATCTCGCGCAGGGTCACGGGCCCGAGGCCTGAGAGAGCCCGTGCAAGACCGTCCACGATGCCCTTCGCGCTGCTTCGGGTACCCTTGATGCCGGTCGTCGGCACCATCGCGCTCGCGAGAAACCGCCCGTCAGAGGTCGCGACGGCCACCTCTGTCGTACGGTTGCCAACGTCCACCCCGGCAAAGACGTCCATGTACGCTCCTCAGCGGATGAGCCCGCGCAGTTCGTAGACTTCCGCCGCCTCCAAGAGCAGCCCGGCGACCCGCGTCGCCTGGTAGCGCTCCCTAAGGAGCTCTGCCGTCGCGAGAAGCTCCCTCTTGGTCGCCCGGCCGGGCCGCAGCAGCTGGTAGATCCGCAAAAGCTCCTCGTCGGGCACGTCGACGAGCTCAGACGCGTGCAACAAGTTGCCCGCCATGTCCGCCATCCCGTGCTCCTTCGCGACCTCGGCCTGGTGCTTTAGGGCCTGCTTCGAAATGCGCAGGCTCTCCATGCCGACGCTGCCGTCGAGCACCCTTTTGAGGCTGATCGCGTCCTCCCGGCCTTCCGTCAACCCGTCCACTCCTCTCCTCGGACTTCGCCCGGATTCTCTACACGTCCTCCGTCGCGACGGTCACCTCGTCCGGCGGAGCGTCCGCCATTGCCCGCACCTCCACCTGATACAGCAAGGCGGCCTGCGCGAGGTAGCGCGCCTCCACCGCGATCCCTTCGAGGTTCGGCACCTCGTGCGGCATCGGCTGGATCCCTCGCGCGTAGAGTCCCGCGTTCACGCCGATGCGCCGATAGTCTTCGAGGCTGATGAGCGGGGCCATCGGGAAGAGTTCGAGGTTCTCGAGCGGGTCCAGTCCTGCGCGATGGATCACCGCCGTTCCCTTGGAAAGCAGGCCGACGCCGATTCCCGAGCCCGCCAGCCGGGCGGCGCCCAGGCCGATTCGGCCGAGGTCGCTGATATCGTTGAAGCGCACGATGCGGCCCGACGCGGACGCCTCCTCGAGGCCGTACAGGAGTTCCCGGAGCACGGCTCCCAGATCGAGACCGCCCATCGTGCGCTGGATCTGCGCTCCAAACGCCGGCGAGACACCGATCACC
>JAJYTV010000159.1 GCA_021792885.1 Bacillota bacterium | reverse complement strand
CGCGCGCGACTGCCCGAACGTCGTCGCGGTCAAGGAGGCGTCCGGCGACCTCGAGCAGGCGGCGGAGATCGTCCGCGGCCGCGAAGGCGAGCTCTCGCTGCTGTCGGGCGACGACAAGATGACCCTTCCGCTCCTCGCGATCGGCGCGGACGGCGTCGTGTCGGTGGCCTCGCACCTCGTGGGACCGGAGATCCGCCGCATGATCGAGGCGTTCCTCACCGGACACGTGCGCCTCGCGCAGGAACTGCACCTGCGCCTTCTGCCGCTCTTCACCGGCCTCTTCATCACGTCGAACCCGGTGCCGCTCAAATGGGCGCTGCGCCTCGCGGGGCGCGACGTCGGCGAGGTTCGCCCGCCGCTCGCACCGCCCAGCGAGGCGGAGGAAGAGTTCCTGCGCAAACTCCTGCGCACCGCGAACCTCGTCTGAGAAGGGCGCGGCCGGGTCACCCGGCCGCGCCCTTGCCTTCGGTCGGCGGCTTGCGTATACTGCAGGGAGATCTAGTGTACGGACCTGCGCCAACGGCAAAGGAGTCCCTCAGGCGCCTGCCAGGACGGCGGGCAGACGCCGACGGGGACAGGGCGGGTAATGCCCGCCCTCGTTTGCCTAGGCGCGCTCGCCGCGTTTTCGTGTGCGTGCCGATGGGGCCTGCGCACAGAGGAGGGACCGATCGTTTGACAGGACCGGCAAGACGTGCCCCGAAGCAGACGCACGTCGCCGAGAAGGGTAAGCTGCACATCATTCCGCTCGGTGGACTCGGCGAGATCGGCAAGAACATGACCGCCTACGAGTACAACGGTGAGATCATCGTGATCGACAGCGGCCTCGCCTTCCCGGAAGATGAGATGTTCGGCGTCGACCTGGTGATCCCCGATATCGCCTACCTTCTCGAGCACCGCGAACAGGTGCGAGGCATCTTCCTGACCCACGGACACGAGGACCACATCGGCGGGCTGCCGTACATCCTGCGCCAGCTGCAGGTGCCGATCTTCGCCACCAAGCTGACCTTCGGGCTGATCCGCGGCAAGCTGGACGAGCACGGCCTCGTTCCGCACGAAAACTCGCGGGAGATCCGGCCCGGCGATACCGTTCGCCAGGGCCCGTTCTACGTCGAGGCGTTCCGCGTGAACCACTCGATCCCCGATGCGGTGGGCTTCGCCGTCCACACGCCGATCGGCACGATCGTGCACACCGGCGACTTCAAGTTCGACCAGACGCCGGTCGACGGCGAGGTGGCGGACTTCCACCGCCTCGCGGAGCTCGGCCAGAAGGGCGTCCTCGCGCTGCTCTCCGACTCGACGAACTCCGAGCGCCCTGGCTACACCGGTTCGGAGCGGTCGGTCGGGCGCGTGCTCGAGGAAGTGATCGGCAACGCGAAGCAGCGCGTGCTGGTCGCGTCGTTCGCGAGCAACGTGCACCGCATCCAGCAGGTGATGGACGCCGCCCACAAGCTCGGCCGCAAGGTTGCCGTCGTCGGCCGCAGCATGGAGAATGTCGTCCGCATCTCGCTGGAGCTCGGCTACCTGAAGGTGGGCGAGGGGACCCTGATCGACGTCGATGACATCAACCGCTTCCCGGCGAACCAGATCGTGATCATGACGACCGGCTCGCAAGGCGAGCCGATGGCCGCGCTCTCGCGCATGGCCACGTCGGAGCACAAGAAGGTCGAGATCCTGCCGGGTGACACGGTGATCATCGCCGCATCGCCGGTGCCGGGCAACGAGAAGTCCGTCTCGCGGACGATCAACAACCTCTACCGGCGCGGCGCGGAGGTCGTCTTCTCGACCAACATGGGCGTGCACGTCTCCGGCCACGCGAGCCAGGAAGAGATCAAGCTGATGATCAACCTGACCCAGCCGCGCTTCTTCGTGCCCGTCCACGGCGAGTATCGCCACCTCATGCAGAACTCCCGGCTTGCCGAGAGCCTCGGGGTGCCGAAGTCGAACATCCTGATCGGCGAGAACGGCGTCGTGTTCGAGTTCACCGAGGGCACGGCGGCGCTGGTCGGCAAGGTCAACTCGGGTATGGTTCTGGTGGACGGGCTCGGCGTCGGCGACGTCGGCAACATCGTCCTGCGCGACCGCAAGCTCTTGGCGGAGGACGGCGTGATCGTCGTCGTCGTGGCCATCGACCGCGACTCGCAGATGCTCATCTCCGGTCCCGACATCGTGTCGCGCGGCTTCGTCTACGTGCGCGAGTCCGACCAGCTGATCGAGGACGCCAAGCAGAAGATCCGCGATGCGCTCGCGAACGCGGACGGGCGCCGCCTGGGCGACTGGTCCGCGATCAAGTCGCTCGTGCGCGACACGGTCGGCCGCTTCGTCTTCGAGCGGACCCGCCGCCGTCCGATGATCCTGCCGATCGTCATGGAGATCTGATGCCTCCACGAACCCAGGCCGGCATCGCCCTGACGCTTGCGAACCTGCTCTGGGCGACGACCTACACTGTCTCGGCACTGGCGCTATCGATCGGCGCAGGGCGGCTTGCCGCCCTGCGCTTCGCCATCGCCGGCCTTGCGGTGCTCGGGTTCGTGCTGCGCGCGGGGCTGCCGAAGGCAAAGCTCCTCCTGCAGGCGGCCGGACTCGGCGTTCTGGGGTTCAGCGTCGCGTTCGGCTTCCAGCTGCTCGGCATCGAGTACGCGGGCGCAACGCTCGCGGCGCTCTCGATCGCGCTCGAGCCGCTCGCGACGGCGCTTGTGGCGCGCCTCGTGCTGCGCGAGCGCCTGAGCCGGCTGATGCCGATCGCCTTCCCGCTCGCGGTCGTCGGGACCTGGCTGCTCGCGGGGGCGCCGCGCCCCGGCCACAACACGCACTTCCTCGGCATCTTCTTCCTGCTGCTCGCCGCGGCGTCCTACGGCTTCTACAACGTGCTCGGCAAGCCCCTTGCGCACGCGATCGGGGAGTTCCGCCTGACCGGCATCGGTACGATGGCAGCCGCCGTGACGCTCCTTCCCTGGCTCCTCTTCGGCGGGCCGTGGCCGCACATCCGGCCCACCGACTGGGTCGCGATCGCCTATCTCGGCGTCGGCCCGACGCTGCTCGCGTACTCGCTGTGGTTCTTCGCGGTGCGGCGCGCGCAGATCTCCTACGCCGTCTTCTTCCTCTACGTGCAGCCGGTGGCGGGGGCGGCGCTCGGGTGGCTCACGCTCGGGCAAGGGCTGAGCCTTTGGCAGATCGCAGGCGGGGCGCTCATCCTGCTCGGCGTCTACCTCGGCGCGCGCGACCAGGCGGCAGGCGGCGAGGTCGCGGCCTAGACGCGCGGCGGCAGACGGGCATGCTAGCGCGGGAGGGACCGCGTTGGCGGACGACAAGGAGCAGAAGGAGCGCGAGGGCGCGATCGAGAGCCTCGGCACGACGGAAGTCGTGCGGGCGAAGAGCCCCGTGCACTGCCTCACCGTGATCGGGCAGATCGAGGGCCACGTCCTTCTGCCCAACCAGAACAAGACGACCAAGTACGAGCATGTCATCCCGCAGCTGGTCGCGATCGAGGAGAACCCGGAGATCGAGGGCCTGCTCATCGTGCTGAACACGGTGGGGGGCGACGTGGAGGCGGGGCTCGCGCTCGCCGAGCTGATCGCCGGCCTCTCGAAGCCGACCGTCAGCCTGGTGCTGGGCGGCGGGCACTCGATCGGCGTGCCGATCGCCGTCGCGGCGGAGCAGTCCTTCATCGCCCCCACCGCGACCATGACGATCCATCCGCTGCGCATGAACGGACTCGTCGTGGGCGTCCCGCAGACCTACGAATACATCGACCGCATGCAGGACCGCGTCACCCGCTTCATCGCGCGCCACTCGCACATCCCGGAGCCGCGGCTCAAGGAGCTGATGGTGCGCACGGGCGAGCTCGCGCGGGACGTCGGCACCGTGCTCGTGGGCCACGAGGCGGTCAACGAGGGGCTGATCGACCAGGTCGGCACCCTGCAGGACGCGATGGCCGCCGTGAAGCGGCGGATCGAGCAGCGCAAGGGGGTGAGCGCCCATGCTCTACACGATCATGCCACCGGAGGTGATCTGGCGTACGGAGGAGACAGAGCCGCCGCCGGAGATCCAGCCGTTTCGGGGCGGTCTCGTCGCCGTTCGTCGCGGCACCGACGGCCGCAGGAGGGTTGAACGGCTGATCTCCACGGACCCCATGCTCTACCTGCGGGCGGACCTGCAGCCGGGCAGCGACTGGCCTCGCTGAACCCAATCGATGCAGGGCGCGAGGACGCCGCAGCGCGCGCGCGCTGCGGCGTCCTCGCGCGTGGGAGTGATCGGCTGCCCGTCCGGGAAGGACCGGAGCCCTGTCGCTGCGAAGACCTCCATCCATGGAGCTTGCCTGGAGGGAACAAGGCTTGGCAGATAGGCGCCCCGTCGTTGCGGAGGATCTCTTGCGCATCCGCCTTCCAGGCGACGTGCAGATCACGCCCGACGGCAACCTGATCGTGTTCGTGGAGAAGTGGGTCGACGCCGAGGAGAACAAGAACCTGACCCGCATCCGCGCCGTGCGCCCTGCAGGCGGGGAGGCCTTCGACCTGACGTCGGGGACGTCCGATCAGAGCCCGCGCGTCTCGCCGGACGGATCGCAGCTCGCCTTCCTGCGCAAAGGCGCAGAGGACCCGCAGATCTGGATCCTGCCGCTGCAGGGAGGCGAGGCCTGGCAGCTGACGCGCATCCGCGGCGGGGTGGAGGAGATCGCCTGGTCGCCCGACGGCCGCGCGCTCGCCTTGACGGCAAGCCTCGACGAGATGGGGATCGTCGCGGAGGACGCGGAGAAGGAGAAGGATCTCCTGCGCCGCCACACAGCGCAGGTCAAGGTGATCACGGAACTCGCGCACAAGCTCGACGGGGAAGGCTACTTCGGACAGCGCAGGCCGTGCCTCTGCGTCGTCGACGCGGTGCCCGGCGCCGCGCCGCTCCAGTTGACCTGGCCTCCCTACCGGGCGTCTGAGCCCCGCTTCATGCCGGACGGCCAGGAGATCGTGTTCGCGTCGCGCCGCGACCCGGACTACGACCGCTACCTCGAGGAGAACCGCCTCTACCGCATCCTGAGGGGCGGAGGGGAGCCCGAGGCGCTGACCGTTCCGGGCGCCTACCAGCCTGCGCCCTCGCCCCACGGCATCGCCTACGCCTGCTATGACCCGGCGGCGGACGGCTACGACAACGCGCGCCTTCGCGTCCTGCCGGCGGGCGGCGGCGCGCCGCGCGTGGTGGCCGAGGCGTTCGACCACACGCTCGGCGACTCGACGGTCTGCGATGTGCCGGCCCCGGCTTCCCCAGGCATCACCTGGAGCGAGGACGGCGCATCGCTTCTCGCGATCGCCTCGATCCGCGGCACGGCGCAGCTGTGC
>JAJYTV010000158.1 GCA_021792885.1 Bacillota bacterium | reverse complement strand
GAGGCGCTTCGCTCCGTGCTCTCGTGGCTCGGGGAGCAGAACGTCGCCGTGCGGCCGGGGGACTGAATTGCCGCCGCCCAGAAGGCCATGTAGCATAGGGGCGAGTCCTGTAAGGAGGCAGCTTGCGTGGAGGACAGTTTCCGCATGATCTCCGACCTTTGCGAGGCGCACGGCCCCTCGGGGTACGAGGCGCCCGCGCGCGAGGTCGTCCGCCGCTACCTTGAGGGCTGCGGCGAGATCTCGACGGACCGCCTCGGGTCCATCATCGCGCGCAAGGTCGGTGACCCGCAGGGGCCGAAGGTCATGCTGGCCGGCCACCTCGACGAGATCGGAATGATGGTGACGCGCATCGACGAGCAGGGCTACGTCTTCTTCCAGACGATCGGCGGCTGGTGGGAGCAGGTGATGCTCGCCCAGCGCGTCGCGATCCGCACGCAGCGCGGCACGGTCACCGGTGTCGTCGGATCGAAGCCGCCCCACGTCCTGTCCCCGGAGGAGCGCCAGAAGATCGTCGAGACCCGGCGCATGTTCATCGACATCGGCGTCGGGAGCCGCGAGGAGGCCATCGCAGCCGGGGTCGCCCCCGGCGACCCGATCACCCCGATCTGCCCGACGGAGCGGCTCGGCAATCCGGACTACATCCTTGCGAAGGCGTGGGACAACCGATTCGGCTGCGCCGTGGTGATCGACGTCCTGCAAGGACTCCAGGGGGCTTCGCACCCGAACGTCGTCTACGGCGTCGCGACGGCGCAGGAGGAGGTCGGACTGCGCGGCGCGCGCACCGCCGCGCAGTCCGTCCAGCCGGACGTCGCGCTCACGCTCGATGTCGGCATCGCCGGCGACGTGCCCGGCGTCGAGCCGCATGAGGCCACGACGAAGCTCGGCCAGGGTCCTTCGGTGCTGCTCTACGACCCGTCCATGATCCCGAACCAGGGCCTGCGGCGCTACGTGCACGAGGTTGCACAGCAAGAGGGCATCCCGGTGCAGCACGACCTGCTGGCGCGCGGCAGCACCGACGGCGGCCAGATCCAGCTGGTCGGCAGCGGCGTTCCGACGGTCGTGATCGGCGTGCCGACCCGCTACATCCACAGCGCCGCGTCCGTCTTCCACATGGAGGACTACCGCAACGCGGTGAAGCTCGTGTCCGCGCTGGTGCGCCGGCTCGACCGGGCGACGGTCCAGAGCTTCACCGCCTAGGACGTCTGCGTCGGCGGGAGGTTCGCTCCCGGGCGCAAAAGGCGTATCCTAGCGTGTGGAGGCATTCCGAGAGGTCCGAGGGCGTCAAATGACGTCACACCCCACAGGCGAGGAGGACGCGGATCGCCGTGTGGATCGCCGTGTACGTGACAGGACGCAAGTCGGAAGCGGAACGCATACGCTCGCAGCTGATCGCGGAAGGGTTCCTCGCGGAACTGCGCGGCGAGGGGCCGTACGAGGTTGTCGTCCCGAAGGGCGAAGCGCTCGAGGCGCAGGAAGTCATCCATCGGTTGTAGCGCAGGGATCCGTGACACACCACGGCGCCGGGCCATGCGGTCCGGCGCCGCGTCGTTCCGATCCCTGTTGAATGGGGAAGCCGCATGAACCTGTGGAGCGTTCAGCCTGCGGTCCGGTTCAGTGCGCTGACACCCACCAGATGGCCGTGAGCATGGAGCATTTTCCCCTTTTCGCGATCCCTGCGGCGGGATGGGGAGGGCGTTGCCTCCTGCCGAACGGGGATCCGCAGCGGTGCTTGCGGCTGAAGATCGACGACGAGGTACGGACGCCGGGCCCGATCAGACCTGGCGTCGTGGAACGGCGTGCAGCGGCGAATGCGTTCGTCCCGTTCGGCTAGGTCCAGCTGAACCCGAGCCCTACGCGGCTGCGCTGCCCGTCCTGCAGCCCGGGGGGCAGGGGCGGCGCGTTGCCGCCGGGGAAGATCACGCTCAGGTGACCGAACGAGGGGTCGTACGCGAGGCCGATGGCGCCCGCGCCCTGCGCGGTCTCCCAGGCTTCGCGCACCTGCGACACCGCCTCGAGGAGCCCCTCGCAGGTCCGGGCGGCCCGCACTTCGAGGCGCGGGTCCTCCTCGCTGGTCCAGACGGCGTCCGGCTTCGGCGGCGCCTGCAAGAGCCAAGCACCGAGCAGTCCGCCCGGCGGCGACGCCGCGTCCCAGCCGAGCCGTAGATCCTCCGCCCAGTCGGCGACGTCGTCGCGTGACGGCTCGTAGCCGCCCGCGCGAGCGGCGGCGACGGCGCCGAGGAGGAGCGCCGCGCGCGCGGCGTAGAGCTTGCGCGGCGTGGGGCAGTGCAGGCTGACGCGCAGCGACGCGGTCCAGCCGCGGCGCTTGAGGTAGTAGGCCGCTCCTTCCGCCGCTTCGCGCGAGCCCTGCGCCGACCACGCGCCCGGAGGTCCTGCGGAGGGCTGGACGCGCACGTGCACGTCGCTCTGGGCGAAGACGGGGATCCCCGGCGCGCCAGCGGAGGGCGGGAGCAGGAAGCCCCACGGCGCGAAGCCGTGGGCGTGGCCGACGGTGAACTGGGGAGTCAAGGGATCACGCACCTTCTCAAGACATGCTGATAGCATAGCAATCGCGGCAGGCTCTGCCAAACGGCGCGCTGTGCGCGATGCGCGCGCGCATGCTATAGTATTTGCAAGCGCCGAAGTGGCGGAATGGCAGACGCGCCGCACTCAAAATGCGGTGGGCATCGCCCGTGTGGGTTCGAGTCCCACCTTCGGTACCAAATGTTCAGCTCGTGCGGCGGAGGGGACGAACCCCTCCGCTCTTTGCGCCAGGGCCCGCGCACCGGCACACTGCGGCGAAAGGGGCTGCGACCGTTTGCCAAATCGCCTGCTCGCGATCGACGGCATGAGCCTGCTCAATCGGGCCTTTCACGCGCTGCCGCCGCTGACGGCGGCAGACGGTACCCCCACGGGCGCCGTGTACGGTTTCCTGCTGACGTTCTTCAAGTGGTACGAGGCTTATCGCCCGACCCACGTGGCGATCGCGTTCGACCGCCCCGGCGGCACGTTCCGCCACGCGCAGTTCGAGCGCTACAAGGCGCACCGCAAGGAGGCGGACCCCGACCTCGTGCGCCAGTTCCCGCTCGCGGAGGAGCTCTTCTCGGCGATGGGCCTGCGCGTGATCGGCATCCCGGGCTACGAGGCGGACGACGTGCTCGGCACGCTCGCCGCGCGCTTTCAGGACGAGATCCCCGTCACGGTGATCTCCGGCGACCGGGATCTCCTGCAACTCGTCGGCGGCGGCTGCGAAATCGTGCTGATGCGCGCCCTCGACCGCACGAAGCGCTACGACCCGGACGAGGTGCAGGCCGACTTCGGCATCGCGCCGCGTCAGGTGCCGGATTGGAAGGGCCTCATGGGAGACGCGTCGGACGGCATCCCCGGCGTTCCGGGCATCGGCGAGAAGACGGCGGTGCGCCTTTTGCAGGTCGCCCCGACGCTCGAAGAGCTCCTGGCGGACCCGGAGCGCGTCACGCCGCCGCGCATCCGCGACCTCCTGCTGACCCACCGCGAGCAGGCGATCTTCTCGAAGCAGCTTGCGACGATCGCCTGCGACGTCGACCTCGGCGTCGGCCTCGATGCGCTCGCCTGGGCGCCCGGGGCAGTCGGCCCCGACGCGAAGAACCGCATGCAGGAACTCGGCTTCCGCGGCCTCGTCGCCCGCCTGCCGCAGGAGGAGGTGCAGGCTGCGCCGCCTCCGGAGTCGAGCCCCCTCGAGCAGGCCTTCGAGGGCGGCGATCGCGTGGCTTTGGCGCTCGCCGAGGACGGCGTCGCCCTGAGCGACGGGCCGGGACGGGCCGTCACGGTGCCGTGGGACGACCTGCGCCTCGGGGAGGCTCTGCAGAGCGGCACGGTGCTCGTGCACGGCCTCAAGCGCCTGCTGCACGCGCTCGACCAGCACGCGCTTTCGCACCCGCGCTCCGCCTTCGACACGCAGCTCGCGGGCTATCTCGTGAACCCGCAGTTCGGCATGCACGAGGCGACGGAGCTACTCCTTGCGCTGTTCGGGGAGGCGGCCGGCGACGGGCCCGCTCCCGCCGCGCGCGCGGCGGCCACCTTCCGTCTCGCGGAGCTCTTGCCGGAAGAACTCGCGCGCCACGGCCTCGCGGCGCTCTACGAGGAGATCGAGGCGCCGCTCGTGCCGGTGCTCTACGCGATGGAGCGCCAGGGCGTGCGGGTCGACCGCGACGCCCTCACGGCCTACGGCAACGACCTGCGCGCTGCTCTCGAGCGCATCCAGGCGGAAGTGCACGAGCTCGCAGGCTACGAGTTCAACCTCAACTCGACGGCGCAGCTGCGCGACCTCCTGTTCGGCAAGCTGCAGCTGCCCGTCCTGAAGAAGACGAAGACCGGTCCCTCGACCGACGCCGAAGTGCTGGAGCAGCTCGCCGCGATGCACCCGGTCGTGCAGCGGATCCTCGACCACCGCCAGCTGCAGAAGCTGCTCGGCACCTACGTCGAAGGGCTCCTGCCGCTGATCGACGAAGAGACCTCGCGCATCCACACGACCTTCCAGCAGACCCTGACGGCGACGGGACGCCTCTCGAGCGCCGATCCGAACCTGCAGAACATCCCCGTGCGCTTCGAGCTCGGGCGGCAGGTGCGCCGCGCCTTCACGCCCTCGCACCCCGGGATGGTCTTCGTCGCCGCCGACTATTCGCAGATCGAGCTGCGCATCCTCGCGCACTTCTCCGGAGACGACACCTTGATCGACGCCTTCGTGCAGGGCGAGGACGTCCATCGCCGCACCGCGGCCGAGGTGTTCGGGGTGCCGCTCGCCGAGGTCTCGGCAGACCAGCGCCGCCAGGCCAAGGCGGTCAACTTCGGCATCGTCTACGGGATCTCGGACTTCGGGCTCGCACGCGACACCGGCGTGAGCCGGCAGGAGGCAGGGGAGTTCATCCGGCGCTACTTCGCCCGCTACGCGAGGGTCAGGGAGTACCTTGACGGGCTCGTCGAGCAGGCGCGCGAGCTCGGTTACGTCACGACGATGTTCGGCCGCCGCCGCTACCTTCCGGACATCCGCAGCCGCAATCACCAGCAGCGCAGCTTCGCGGAGCGCACCGCGATGAACACGCCGATCCAGGGCACGGCAGCCGACCTGATCAAGCGCGCGATGGTCCGGATCGCCGGGACGGACGAGCGGCTTCCGGAAGGCACCCATCTCCTCCTGCAGGTGCACGACGAGCTGATCTTCGAGGTGCCGCACGAGAGTGTCATGGCGCTCGCGCCGATCGTGCGGGCGGGCATGGAGGGCGCGGCGCAGCTGCGCGTTCCGCTCGAGGTGGAGATCAAGGCGGGTGGCAACTGGTACGACGTCGAGGCGCAGAT
>JAJYTV010000157.1 GCA_021792885.1 Bacillota bacterium | reverse complement strand
GGGTGGGCGCCACACGCCGTTCTTCAACGGCTACCGCCCGCAGTTCTACTTCCGCACGACGGACGTGACGGGCGTCGTGACGCTGCCGGAGGGCGTCGAGATGGTCATGCCGGGCGACAACATCCAGATGTCGATCGAGCTGATCAACTCCATCGCCATGGAGGACGGCCTGCGCTTCGCGATCCGCGAGGGCGGCCGCACCGTCGGCGCCGGCGTCGTCACCGCCATCGCCGAGTAGGCGCATTGCACGCGGACGGCGTTTCGGCTACAATTCGGTCTGCACAGGGCCGTAGCTCCAATCGGTAGAGCAGCGGACTCCAAATCCGCGTGTTGGGGGTTCGAGTCCCTCCGGCCCTGCCAGGATTTGATGACGCGGGCACCTTGCGGTGCCCGCGCTTCGTTGACGCACCTTGTGCCACATGATAGACTGATCAAGCGGTTTTTGGGGGGTGTACCGAATGCGCTCCATCGTGACCTTGGCTTGCGTCGACTGCCGCGAGCGGAACTACTCGTCGGAGAAGAACAAGAAGAACGACGCGAACCGGATCGAGTTCAAGAAGTTTTGTCCGCGTTGCGGGCACCACACCTTGCACCGCGAGACCCGCTGAGTCTTAGGGCCGTAGCTCCAATCGGTAGAGCAGCGGACTCCAAATCCGCGTGTTGGGGGTTCGAGTCCCTCCGGCCCTGCCAAATTGTTGGAGAAGTGCCCTCGCAAGGGAGCGGAAGCGCAGAGTGGAGAAGGCGTCTGTCGTAGAGCGCGCCGGGCAGTACTTCCGCGAGGTACGCGCCGAGTCGCGGAAGATCGTATGGCCGGATCTGCGCCGCACCGGCATCTACACCGCAGTGGTGCTGGTCACGGTCGGCGTGCTCGCCCTCCTGATCTACCTGGCCGACCTCGTGTTCGGGGCACTTTTGTCGCATGTCTGACATGATTGACGAGAGCAGCGTGGCGCTGGACCGCCACTGGTACGTCATCCACACCTATTCCGGGTACGAGAACAAGGTCAAGACCAACCTCGAACGCCGGATCAAGTCGTACCACAAGGAAGAGCAGATCTTCGACATCCTCGTCCCGATGGAAGAGGAGATCGAGATCAAGGACGGCAAGCGCAAGCTCCAGAAGCGCAAGGTGTTTCCGGGGTACGTGCTTGTCGACATGATCATGTCCGACGAATCCTGGTACGTCGTGCGCAACACCCCCGGTGTGACGGGCTTCGTCGGATCCGGGCAGAAGCCGATCCCGCTGACCCAGGCCGAGGTGGACGCGATCATGCGCCAGGTCGGCCTCGTAGAGCGGCCCCGCATCAAGGTCGCCGTCGGCGACGCCGTCAAGGTGAAGGACGGGCCGTTCAGCGGGTTCGTGGGCGTGGTCGAGGATGTCGCGCCCGACCGGGGCAAGGTAAAGGTGCTTGTCTCGATGTTCGGGCGGGAGACCCCGGTCGAACTGGATTTCCACCAGGTCGAGGAGATGTAGGGGAGGTTTCTTCGTGTCGCGCAAGGTGATGGCCCAAGTGAAGCTGCAGATCCCCGCCGGCAAGGCGACGCCGGCACCGCCGGTCGGTACCGCGCTCGGCCCCCACGGCATCAACATCATGGGCTTCTGCAAGGAGTACAACGAGCGCACCGCGCAGCAGGCCGGTCTCATCATCCCGGTCGAGATCACGATCTTCGAGGACCGCTCGTTCACCTTCGTGCTGAAGAGCCCGCCGGCGGCGGTGCTGCTCAAGAAGGCGGCGGGACTCGAGACGGCTTCCGCGAAGCCGAACACGGAGATCGTGGCCAAGGTGCCCCGCGACAAGGTGCGCGAGATCGCCGAACTGAAGATGCGCGACCTCAACGCGAACGACGTCGAGGCGGCGATGCGCATGGTCGAGGGGACCGCGCGCAGCATGGGCATCCAGATCGTCTGACCCGGGATCCGCTGTGGGAGGCCTGCGGGCCGTCCGTACCACGGGAGGGAATGTAGATGGGCAAGCGACTCGATGATGTGCGCAAGCAGATCGACAAGGACCGCCTCTACGAGGTGGCCGAGGCGATCGAGATCCTGAAGTCGGGCAAGCCGGCGAAGTTCGACGAGACGGTGGAAGTCGCGGTGCGGCTCGGGGTAGACCCGAAGCACGCCGACCAGATGGTCCGCGGCGCGGTCGCGCTGCCGCACGGCACCGGCAAGGTGCTGCGCGTCCTGGCCTTCGCCAAGGGCGAGAAGGCGCGCGAGGCCGAGGAAGCCGGCGCCGACTTCGTCGGTGCGGAAGACATGATGGAGAAGATCCAGGGCGGCTGGCTCGACTTCGACGTCTCGGTCGCGACGCCGGACATGATGCCGCTCGTCGGCCGCATCGGCCGCATCCTCGGCCCGCGTGGCCTGATGCCGAACCCGAAGACCGGCACCGTGAGCGTCGAGATCGGCAACGCTGTCCGGGAGATCAAGGCCGGCAAGATCGAGTACCGCGTCGAGCGCGCAGGCATCGTCCACGCCCCGATCGGCAAGCTCTCGTTCGAGCAGGAGAAGCTCGCGGAGAACTTCCACGCCCTCTTGGACGCCCTGATCAAGGCGAAGCCGGCGGCGGCGAAGGGAACCTACCTGCGTGCCGTCAGCGTCAGCTCGACGATGGGCCCCGGCATCGCGATCAACCCGGCGCACGCGCTGGCGGCTTCGCAAGCTGCCGATTGACGCAGCCCCGACCTACACCGCATACTACATACCGTTCGCCGTAGACCGCAGGTGGCAACGCCATAATGCCGCAAGGCGCCTGCCGAGGCAGATGCACGTTCACACGTGACTTCCTGCGGTCTTCGCGCGCGCGAAGACCGCTTTTCGTTGTCTTGAGGGGAGGTGAAGGAATGCCAACTCCAGAGAAGGAGAAGACCGTCCGGGAGATCACAGAGCGCCTGCGCACCGCCCAGAGCGTCGTGCTGGCGGAGTTCAAGGGCCTGACGGTCGCCCAGTCCGGGCGGCTGCGCCGGGAGCTTCTCGCCCAGGGCGTGCAGTTCCAGGTGGTGAAGAACACCCTCTTGCGCAAGGCGGCGGAGCAGGTGGGGATCGAGGGCCTGCAGCCCTACCTGAACGGTCCGACCGCGATCGCCGTCTCCTCCACCGACCTCGTGGCGCCGGCCAAGGTGCTCTACGCCTTCCAGCGGACGAACAAGGAAGTCCAGATGAAGGCCGGGATCCTCACCGGCAAGGTGATCGACGGCGCGCAGGTGCGCCAGCTGGCGGAGCTGCCGCCGCGCGAAGTGCTGCTCGCCCAGGTGGCCGGCGGCATGAAGACGCCGCTGTACGGCCTCGCCTCGGTGATCTCTGCGCCGCTGCGCAACCTCGCCTACGGCGTCGACGCGCTCGCGAAGCAGCGCGCACAGGCAGGCTAGTTCCCAAAAGGTTTCAAGACATTTCGAGGAGGTACCCGCATGAGCAAGGTTGCAGACATTCTGGAGCAGATCAAAGGCATGACGGTCCTCGAGCTCAACGAGCTCGTCAAGGCGTTCGAGGAGGAGTTCGGCGTGTCGGCGGCGGCCCCCGTGGCAGTCGCGGCGGCGGCTCCGGCGGGCGGCGCTGCGGCGCCGGCGGCAGAGGAGGAGCAGACCGAGTTCGACGTCATCCTGACGAGCGCGGGCGGCAACAAGATCCCGGTGATCAAGGTCGTGCGCGAGGTTACCGGCCTCGGCCTCAAGGAGGCCAAGGACCTCGTGGACGGCGCCCCGAAGGCGGTCAAGGAGAAGGTCTCCAAGGCTGACGCAGAGGCGATCAAGGCGAAGCTCACTGAGGCGGGCGCCGAGGCAACCGTCAAGTAATCTACGCAGGGAACAGGGAGGCGGCGGGCGAAGGCCCGCCGCCTTTCGCGTGTCGGTGCGGTCAGGACGGCGCAGCTAGAAAGGCCAACACTTCGGCTGCGAAGCGGTCGGGTTCTTCCATGTGCGCGAAGTGGCCGCTCGCCTGGAAGACGCTCCAACGCGTCTGCGGCTTCGCCTGCAGGTACGCCGCGATCTGGTCCAGGGCGAAGACGTGGTCGTGCAGGCCCTTGATCAGCAGCGTCGGGTGCGGGATGGAAGTCAGGTGGCCCAGCAGCGGGAGGAAGATGCGGCCCTCGGAGATCAGCTGGTGCTGGTGTGTGCTGCCGCGACCCCACCATTCCTCGGGGAACGGGGCCGTCTCCGTCAGTTCGTCGACGAGCCGCTTGTTGTCACCGTAGACGTAGAGGTTGTCGCGCTGCTGTCCTAGCCCGCCCAGCCAAGTGGCCAGCTGCGCCCAAAGCTCCAGGCCGGGCGCGTCCGCGGACTGGTTGGCAAGCGACCGGCATGTACGTGCACTCACCGGGTCGCCCAGGAGACCGTATTCGAGCGCGGCGGCCGCCAGGAGGGAACGCGTGGAGGAGACCAGGTCCAGCGTTGGGTTCTCTAGAACGAGGCGGTCTACCGCGCTTGGGTGGGCCCCGGCGTAGAGCAGCGCGAGGTAGCCTCCGAACGAGTGCCCGATGAGCGACCAGCGCTGGATGCCAAGAGCAATGCGGAGCGCCTCGCAGTCGGCCACGAGGTCCGTGATGCCGAAAGTTTGGCCGTCCGGCACCGGCGCAGAGCGCAATACGCCGCGCTGGTCGAGCGTGATCAGCCGGAGTTTGCCAGCGAAGCGCTGAGCCTGCCACGTTTCGAAGTGGTAGGCTCCCATCCCGGGTCCCCCGTGCAGGTAGAGCACAGCGGGGCTCTCCATCTCGCCGAAGATTTCGACGTGCAGTGCGGTGCCGCGGATCGTTAGGTCGTTTCCCATGACTGCCTCCCAGGTGCCGCTCTTTGACCGCAAGGCGTGGATGCGAGGCGGCGCCCTGCATTCCGCGTCTCGTACCTCATGCCCGTCCGCCGATGATGGCAGTCGCCTCGATCTCCACCAGCAGGCGCGGGTCGATCAGGGCCTTCACCTCGACCATCGTCGAGACCGGGCGGATGTCTCGGAACACCTCGCCGTGGGCCCTGCCGTACTCCTCCCAGCACGCGATGTCGGTCACGAACATTCGCGTGCGCACGACGTCCTCGAGGGTCGCGCCCGCTTCGCGCAGCGCGCGTTCGATCGTCTCGAGGGCTGCGCGGGTCTGCAGGTAGGGGTCTCCTTCGCCCAGGATGGCATCGCCGCGCGCTGAGGTCGTACCGGCGACTTCGACGATGTTGCCGACCCGCACGGCCCTGGCATAGCCGACGATCGGTTCCCAGGGCGATCCGCTGCCGATGTTTTCGCGCATCCGTTCTCCTCCTTCGCGTCCGCTTGCGACGAGGTCGCGGTCAGGCCAGGTCCTGCCCGTCGTCGGCGAGCAGGGCGTAGACTGCGTGGTCGACGTAGTGGTCGTAGAGCCACTCGGCGTCGCGCGCCACGCCCTCCAGCGTGAAGCCAAGGCGCTCCGCAGATCGG
>JAJYTV010000156.1 GCA_021792885.1 Bacillota bacterium | reverse complement strand
CGAAGCACTTCGCCGCGGAGCGCTTCATGACGTGGGGCGCGCAGGACATCACGGTCCGCTTCGGCAGAAGGGACGCGCTCCGGGGCGTCACGTTCGAAGCGTTGCCAGGGCAGGTCCGGGGTGTCGTGGGAGGGGACGGATCCGGGAAGACGACGCTCCTGCGATGCCTCGTGGGGGCGCTGCGGCCCGATTCCGGTGAGGTTCTCCGCCCGGCGGCGCACGACATCGGGTACATGCCGGCGGGTTCCGGCGTCTATCCGGATCTTTCCGTGGAAGAAAACCTCGCCTTCGTCGCCGACGTGTACGGCATACCGCCCACGGAACGAACGTCGCGCGGTGCGGATCTCCTCTTGCGCACGGGCCTTGGGCGCGCGCGCAAGAGGCGCGGCGACGAGCTCTCCGGCGGCATGCGCCAGAAGCTCGGAGTACTGCTCGCAATGGTGCACAGGCCGAAACTTCTCGTCCTCGATGAGCCGACGACCGGCGTCGACCCGGTGAGCCGTGCGGATCTCTGGCGGCTGATCGCCCGCGCCGCAGCGGAAGGAGCCGCTGTCGTGCTGGCGACATCCTACCTTGATGAGGCGGAGCGGGCGGTGCATCTGCTCGTCCTGGACGAGGGCCGCCCGCTCGCCGAGGGCACAGCGGAAGAGATCGTCGCCGCGATGCCCGGTACGCTCTCTACCGCGCTGGAAAAGCCGACCGGCGAGGGTGCAAGGGGATCCTGGCGACGCGGGCGGGGCTGGCGGATCTGGTCCCCCGGGAGCGCAGACCCAGGTGCCGGTGACCTTGTCCGTCCGGACCTGCAGGACGCGGTGACGGTCGCATCGCTGGTTCGCGAACTGCAAAGCGCCGAAGAGGCAGGTGGCTCGCAATGACGGGACCGCTCGCCGAGAGCATCGACGCATCCCACCTCTTCGGAGACCACGTGGCGGTCGATCGAGTGAACCTCTGCGTGCAGCCAGGAGAGGTGGTTGGGCTCCTTGGTGCCAACGGCGCCGGGAAGACGACGCTCCTGCGCATGCTCCTGGGCCTTCTGCCCACCTCCGCAGGGGAGGTGCGGCTCTTCGGTGCGCCGCCCGCGCGCGCTTCACGGAGGCGCATCGGCTATGTGCCGCAGGGCCTGGGCCTCTACGAAGACCTGTCGCCGGAGGAGAATCTGCGCTTCGCCGCCGCCTTGTTCCGCAGTCCTCCAGCCGCACTGCCGAGAGACCTTGCGCATGCGTCGCTTCCGGTCGGGCAGCTGCCGCTCGGAACCCAGCGACGGATCGCCTTCGCGCAGGCCCTCTCGCATCGCCCGGAGCTTCTCATCCTCGACGAGCCCACCTCCGGCGTCGGCCCCCTCATGCGGGCGCGGCTGTGGGAAGTCCTGCGGGACGCGGCGGACGAGGGCGTCGGGGTGCTGGTGACGACCCACTACATGGAAGAAGCCGAGGAGTGCGATCGCCTGGTGATCTTGGCGGATGGCCGCGTCGTGGCCGAGGGCGACCTTGCGTCCATCCTGCGCGGTGAGCGCGTCACCGTCGTCGAGGCGGACGACTGGCCTGTAGCCCTCGATCTCCTCGAGGCGCAAGGACAGGCACCCGCCCTCGTCGGGCGGACGCTGCGCGTGCCCGGCATGCGGACGGAGGACGTGCAGCGCGTCCTGTCCTCCGTACGGTGCCGCGTCTTCGAGGCCGCCGCCACCCTCGAGGAGCGCTTCGTGCAGATCGTGTCCGCATCTGGAGGTGCGTCTTGACCAAGGGGGGGAGCGGCCGGCCGCGCCGAGGTCGGCGACCGGGAGAAAGCAAGACCCGCAGCGCGATCCTCGTGGCAGCGCGCAGACTGTTCGCGGATCAGGGCTACGACGGCGCGAGCATCCGCGACATCGCGGCGCAGGCGGGTGTCGACCCGGCGCTCGTGCACCACTTCTACGGCAACAAGGAGGCTCTCTTCACGGCGGCCATGCACCTACCGAATCTGCCGGAACAGCTCGGTGCAGCCCTCGCCAGCGATCCAGCGGCACGTGCCGAAGGGCGCCTCGGGGAACTGCTGGTGCGCACGGTCGTTGCGCTCTGGGAGGACAAAGCCCTGCAGCGGACCGCGATCGGGCTCCTGCGATCCGCGCTGACGCACGAGCGCGCCGCCGCCATGCTGCGCGACTTTGTCCGTAGCGCCATCCTGGCCCGTGTGGCGGATGCCGTCGAGGCGCCGGACCGCGACCTGCGCATCGCGCTCGTCGCAAGCCAGGTGGTCGGCCTCCTGATGACGCGCTACGTGCTGCACGTCGAACCGCTCGCCTCCGCGACCGGAGAAGAGATCGCACATGCCGTCGGGCCAACGCTGCAGCGGTATCTCTCGGGCCAGATCTCGATGTAGGAAGCGATCCGCCGTATCTGCGGCCGCCCGCATGGACTGGGCACGCTAGCGCTCGGAGGTGCAGCCCATGTCCCCGATCCCTGCGAACCGCCTGCGCGACGTCCCGCGCTACATCTTCAGCACACTCGACCAGAGGATCGAACAGGCCCGCCAGGGCGGCCGCGAGATCTGCGACCTTTCGCAGTCCGACCCGAACTGGCCCGCGTCGGACGCGGTCGTCGAAGCGCTGCGCACGGCGGCGCTCGACCGGAACGCGCACCGCTACCCGCCGTACGAGGGCACGGCTGCGCTGCGCGAGGCGTTCGCCGACTGGTACCGGCGCACCTACGGCGCGACCTGCAGCCGGGAGCAGGTCCTGATCTTCGAAGGCTCCAAGCTCGGACTCGCCATCATGTCCCTCGCCTACGTCGATCCCGGCGAGAGCGCGCTCGTGCCCGATCCCGGCTACCCGACCTATGCCGCCTCGGTCGCCCTGGCGGGCGGCGAGGCGATCCCCCTCGCGCTGCGGCCGGAACTGCACTTCCTTCCGGACTTCGGCGAGCTCGACGACGAACGGATCGCGAACACGCGGCTCATGTTCCTCAACTACCCGCACAACCCGACCGGCGCGACCGCGACGGTGCCGTTCCTCGAGGAGACGGTGGAGCTGTGCCGAAAGCGCGACATCCCGCTCGCCTACGACCTCGCCTACGCCAGGATCGTGCTGCGCGGCCAGGGGCCGGCGCTCTCGGTGCGGGCTGTGCGCGGCGCGGAGCACGTCGCGGTCGAGTTCTTCACCTTCTCGAAGACCTACGACATGCAGGGCTTCCGCCTGGGCGCGGCCATCGGCAACCCGGACCTCCTCGCCCCGCTCGCCCGCGTGCATGAGAACGTCGCCGCGGGCGCCTACCTGCCGATCCAGGCGGCAGGGCGCGCGGCCCTCGACCCACACGAGGACCAGGCGATCGCCGAAAGGGTCGCGGGCTACGTGCGGCGGCAGGAGACCCTCTCCAAGGTCATCGCGGAACTTGGCGGGCATGCGACCCGCCCCGACGCGACCGTCTACCTCTGGATGCACGCGCCGCGGGGCATGACGGGCGATACGTTTGCGACCGAGCTCCTCGAGAAGGCCGGCATCGCCGTGACGCCGGGCATCGCCTTCGGCCAGCAGGGCGACCACTATGTCCGCATCTCCCTCACCGCGGAGGACGACGAGGTGGACGAGGCGGCGCGCCGCCTGCGGGCGCTCTACAGTGACGGGTTCGACAAGGCGCCGACGCGCGGCATAGCTCGCTAGGCCTCCCCTCTGGGGCGGGGCGAAACGATTGACCCAATGGCCCGAAAGACGCATCCCCATGGCACATGGCTTGCGCGCGCGGTTCCACTATCGTGGGGCACGAAGAAGGCGTATGCCATGCAGGTAGCCGAGCCCGCATCGCGGCGGAACTTCGCCGGCCTCGCCTGGCACGGCACGTTCCTGGCGGCCGCGAGCGCCCTCGCGCAGCCGACGACGATCCTGCCCGCCTACATCGTGCTGCTGGGCGGGTCACCGTTCGCGGTCGGACTGATGCTGACCGTGCTCCTGGGCGGGAGCGTGCTGCCGGAACTGCTCTTTGCCCACGTGGTCGAGGGTGCCCCCAAAAAGCGCCCATTCCTGATCGTCGCGGTCTTCAGCCGCGCAGCGGCGTGGCTCGCGCTCGGCGGCGCGTCGCTGCTCCTCGACCACGGCGGGGCGGACGCGCTGCTCCTCCTGCTGTTCCTCCTGCTCGCCGCCTTCTCTCTCGGCGGCAGCCTTGGCAGCGTCGCCTACACCGACATCTTCGGAAAGAGCATCGCACCCGGCTTGCGCGGGCGCTTCTACGCGACGCGCCAGCTGTTCGGCGCGTTCGCCGCGCTCGGCGTGATCTACTGGGCTGCGCGCCTGCTGGCGATCTCGGGCCACACGCGCATCACCTATTCCCTGCTCTTCTTGGCCGCGGGCGGGCTCATGCTGATCGCCGGGCTGGGCTTCCTCGCGCTGCAGGAGGCACCGCAGCCCCACGTCCCGCGCCCGCGGCTCGCCGCCTACCTTCGGGAGATGCCGAAGCTCTGGCGCCTGGACCCTGGCCTGCGCGCACTGGTCCTCGTTGAGAACATCGCGTCGCTGCACCTCATGCTGCTGCCGTTCTACATGCTCCTCGCGGTGGTGCGCCTCCACGTCGGTGCGCAGGCCGTCGCGACCTTCACCATGGACCAGGTGGTCGGCGGGGCGCTCTCCAACCTGCTCTGGGGGTGGCTGAACGACCGCTTCGGCAGCGGGGCGGTGCTGCGCACCTGCCTCGTCCTGGGCGCGCTCCTGCCCCTGCTCGCGCTGGCGCTCTCCGCCTGGGCACCTGCGGCGTACGGGATCACCTTCGTGCTGCTCGGCGCGGCGGTCAACAGCCGCACGCTTGCGTACAACAACGTGCTCGTCGACCTGGCTCCCGCCACGTTGCGCGCGACGTACACCGGCCTTGTGGGCACCCTGACCGCCCCAACCCTGGTTCTGCCACTGATCGGGGGGAGCCTGATCGCCGCGCTCGGCTACGCTGCGGTGTTCGCTGGGGTCGGCTTGGCGCTCGGGGCGTCGGCCGTCGCACTCTGGCGCTCCCCCGCCCTCGCAGCCCGTGCGCGGTGACTGCGCGCACAAGTTCAGGCGGCTAGACGGGTTCCTCCCCCGTCAGCGCCTGCCGGAGCCAGCGGTAGCCTGCGAGGTCGTATTCCGGTCCGGGGTCCAGATGCGACGTGTGCTCGAAGACGATACGCAGGCGGGGACTCTTGGCGACCGCGAGGTCACACAGCGCCAGCACCGCTGTGGCGTCCGGGTCTTCCGGGTGGATCGGTTTCCAGAGGTAGGGGTTGGTCGCGCGCTCGACGGCGTGCACATGGATCACCTCCGTCCGCGGGGCGAGGGCCCCGAAGGCTTCGACCGGATCCACGCGCAGCGCCTGCGACGCCATGAGCCAGTCGCCGACGTCAAGGCACCACCCGAAGTCGTCCTGGCCCAGCATCTCCGTTCCATCGCGCATCAGGTACGCGAG
>JAJYTV010000155.1 GCA_021792885.1 Bacillota bacterium | reverse complement strand
TCTCGATCGTGCGCACGCTCGCGGAGGGCGGGGACTATACGCTCGTCAACTCGGTGAACCCCTGGCGCATCGAAGGGCAGAAGACCGCGGCCTTCGAGGTCGTCGACGTCCTCGGCAGGGCGCCCGACATCCTCGCGATCCCGGTCGGCAACGCGGGGAACATCACCGCCTACGCGAAGGGCTTCCGCGAGTACCGCGCCGCCGGCAAGTCTGGCGCGCTGCCGACGCTCCTCGGCTTCCAGGCCGCGGGTTCGGCCCCGTTTGTGCAAGGCGCGCCCGTGGCGAACCCGGAAACGCTCGCGACGGCGATCCGCATCGGCAATCCGGCTAGCTGGGATGCGGCGCAGCGCGCCGTCGCAGAGGCGGGCGGAGGCTTCTTCGCCGTGACGGACGAGGAGATCCTCGCATCGCAGCGCCGCCTCGCGCAGGAGGCGGGAGTGTTCGCGGAGCCCGCGTCCGCGGCCCCGATCGCTGGCCTCGCGCGTCTGCGGAGCGAGGGCAGCCTGCCGCAGGGCGCCCTCGTCGTCGCCGTCCTGACCGGCACCGGGCTCAAAGACCCCGATGCGGCGCTGCGTGGGGCAGGAGACGCCGTTCGCACGGTGCCTGCGGACGCATCGGCGGTGCGCGAGGCGATCTCCGGGTGAGGGTCGCGGTCCGCGCGCCCGCAACCACCGCGAACCTCGGCGCCGGCTTCGACGTCTTCGGCGCCGCGCTCGCGCTCGAGAACCTCTTCACCATCGAGACCGGACGCGAGGGGTTTCGGCTCCAGGGCGTGCCCGTCCAGCCGGATCTCGGACGCAACCTCTTCCACGCGGCGCTCGACCGCACCGCGGCGGAACTTGGGGGGCAGGCGCCCAAAGTCGCCGTCACGGTCGACGTGGCCGTCCCGCTGCGCTCTGGTCTCGGCAGCTCCGCGAGCGCGATCTGCGCGGGCGTCGCGGCGGCCCAGGTGCTCCTCTCGAAGCATCTCGCTCCCGCCGCGGCGCTGCGCATCGCCGCGGAACTGGACGGGCATCCGGACAACGTCGCCGCCTGCCTCTTCGGCGGCGTGACGATCGCGACGGACGACGGCCTCGTGCGGCGCCTGCCCGCCCCGGACCTGCGCGCCATCGTCTTCTACCCTGGAACCGAGCTCGGCACCGAGGCGGCCCGCCGCTCGCTGGGAAGAGAGGTCTTGCGCGCGGACGCTGTCTTCAACCTCGGGCGCGCGAGCCTGCTCGTCTACGCCTTCGCGCTCCAGGACTACGACCTGCTCTCCGCGGCGTGCGAGGACCGTCTGCACGAACCGCAGAGGCTTCCCGCGCTGCCCTACGCCCAGGAGGCGCGGGAGGCCGCGCTCTCCGCGGGCGCCCTCGCGATGCCGATCTCGGGCTCCGGCCCGAGCCTCCTCGCGCTGGCCCGCCCCGCGCAGGCGGACGCGGTCGCGCTGGCGCTGCAGGCGGTCGCCGCGCGCCACGCGCCGGCACGCGTGCTCGATCTCGCGTTCGCGGACCGCGGCACCGAAGCACAGGCGCTCGACTAGGCGAGTGCGTCGATGCGCCGCGCGAGCTGCAGGTCGCGTTCGGTGACTCCGCCCGCGTCGTGGCTAGAGAGCGCGATCTGCACGCTGCGGTAGCGGATGTCGATGTCCGGATGGTGGCGCATCTCCTCGGCGGCCTGCCCGACGCGGTCGACGAAGGCGAGCGCCGCGGGGAAACTCTCGAAGCGGAAGCTGCGCCGCAGGCGGCTCGCGTCGCCTTCCCAGCCGGGCAAGGCCGAAAGCGCCTCCTGCACCTCCGACGGGGGCAGGGGGGAGGGTCCCTCCTTCGCAGCTTCGGCGAGCAGTCCGTCGACGTCGAGCCGGCGCGTCTCCATCCTCACCTCGCCACCCTCGCGCGGCCACTGCGCGCGCTCGCGGTCGCAGTAGAGCTCGACGCCGTTGCCGTCCGGGTCACGCAGGTAGATCGCCTCACTGACGAGGTGGTCCGAGGCCCCGTCGATCGGGTAGCGGGCTTCGAGCAGGCGCAAGAGCGCCTTGCCGAGGTCGCGCCGCGAGGGATACCGGATCGCGACGTGGTAGAGCCCCGTGCTGCCCGCGGGAGCCGGCGATCCTCCTCTGCTCTCCCAGGTGTTCAGCCCGATGTGATGGTGGTAGCCTCCCGCCGAGATGAAGAGCGCCTGCTCACCCCAGCGCTGCATCACGCAAAAGCCGAGGATGCCGCAGTAGAAGGCCTCCGACTGGGCGATGTCCGAGACCTTGAGATGCACATGGCCGATGTCGGTCCCGGCCGGGATGGTGTATTCCGCCAAGCCTTTCCCCCCTCTTCCTGCCTAGGACGATCGTAGGCATGGCGCCGTACGACGCGCAAGGCACCCCGGGCGCGCGGTGTGCTATCATCGGTGCGCGGCAGGGCCGCACAACGGGAGGAGATGCGGATGGTCATTCTCGCGACGCTCGCAGACCCGGAAACTGTCGGCGGCGGGTTCGGCCGCGCCGATCGCGTGGCCGTCGCCCGCCTCGAAGATGGCGGTCGGTTCCAGGTCGAGGAGATCGAGGTTGGCTGGGGCGAGAAGCACGACCAGCACGCCGACGGGCTGCACCACGCGATGATCGCGAAGTTCCTGCAAGAGCAGGCGGTCGACACGGTCGTCACCGGGCACATGGGCGAAGGCATGCAGCGCATGCTCGGCTCGATGAAGATCCGCGTCGTCCAGATGGTCGGACCGCTCAGCGACGTGCTCAAGGCTGCGTCGGAGACGTAGAGCGCGGATCGTTGCCGCTGCGGCGCCGTCCGTCCATTTCGAGAGGGGTCGAGAACAGTCCGTGGCCACCGACAAGGCTCCAGCGCACGACATCTACCTGCAGCGCGTCGGCGAGCCGCCCCTCGCCGCCTCGCGGCGCGTGCTCGTCGACCGCCTCTGGCCCCGGGGCGTACGCAAGGACGTCGCGGACTGGGACGAGTGGCTGAGGGACGTCGCGCCGTCGACCACGCTGCGCAAGTGGTACGGGCACGATCCCGCGCGGCAGGAGGAGTTCATCTGGCGCTACCGCGCAGAGCTCGCGGATGATGCGCACCGCGCCGCCTTCGACCAGCTCCTCGCGCTCTCTCGGGCAGGCGACGTGACCCTCCTCACTTACGCCCGCAGCGTGTCGCAATGCCACCTGCCGGTGCTGCGCGACGCGCTGTTCGCGGCGCGCGGTTGACAGGAAGGCCCCGATCCGCCCTTGGCGGACCGGGGCCTTCCTGCTCGTCGCGAGGTCAGCCGCTGATCTTCGGACCAGCGGCTGCAACCTCCGGGTCGAGGTCGAATCGCTTCGCGTTCTCCTGGAACTTCTCCGCGAGCGCCTTCGCCTGCACGTCGTAGCGCTCCTTGTCCTGCCACGTGTTGCGGGGGTTCAGCACCTCCGACGGCACGCCCGGGCAGCTCGTCGGCATCGCGATGCCGAACACGGGGTGCTCCTCGTAGGAGACATCCCGGAGCTTGCCCGCGATCGCAGCCTGCACCATGGTGCGGGTGTAGGCGAGGTTCATCCGCTTGCCCTCGCCGTACGGGCCGCCGGTCCAGCCCGTGTTGACGAGGAACACCTGCACGTTGTGGCGGGCGATCCGCTCGCCGAGCATGCGGGCGTAGACGGTTGGGGCGAGCGTCCAGAACGGCTCGCCGAAGCAGGTCGAGAAGGTTGGGCTCGGTTCCGTGACGCCGCGCTCCGTGCCGGCGAGCTTCGACGTGTAGCCGGCGAGGAAGTGGTACATCGCCTGTGCCTCGTCGAGCCTGCTGATCGGCGGCAGCACGCCCGTCGCGTCGGCCGTGAGGAAGAGGATCGTCGTCGGCTGGCCGCCGACGCCCGGGATGACGGCGTTCGGGATGAACTCGACGGGGTAGGCGGCGCGGGTGTTCTCCGTGTACTTCTGCGAGGCGTAGTCGGGCGCGCGCGTGCCCTCTTCGACCACCACGTTCTCCAGCACGGCGCCGAAGCGGATCGCGTCCCAGATCTGCGGCTCGGCCGCCTGGGAGAGGTTGATGCACTTCGCGTAGCAGCCGCCCTCGAAGTTGAAGACGCCGCGGTCCGTCCAGCCGTGCTCGTCGTCGCCGATCAGGCGCCGGGAGGGGTCGGCGGAGAGCGTCGTCTTGCCGGTGCCGGAGAGGCCGAAGAAGAGGGCGACGTCGCCCTGCTCGCCGATGTTCGCCGAGCAGTGCATCGGAAGGACGTCCTGGTACGGCAGGCGCGTGTTCAGCACCGTGAAGATGCTCTTCTTCATCTCGCCGGCGTACTCGGTGCCGCCGATCAGGATGACGCCCTCCTCGAAGTCGAGGACGACGAAGGTCTCCGAGTTCGTGCCGTCCTCCGCCGGGTCGGCGTGGATGCTCGGGGCGGAGAGGATGGTGAACTCCGGCACGTGGTCGCGCAGCTCCTCCAGGGTCGGACGCAGGAAGAGCTGGTGGACGAACAGGCTGTGCCAGGCGTACTCCGACACGACGCGCAGCGGCATGCGGTACTTCGGGTCCGCGCCGGCGAAGCCGTTGAAGACGAAGTGCTCATGCTCCGCAAGGTACGTCATGACCTTGCGCTTGAGGCCCTGGTAGTGCTCCGGCGAGATCGGCTGGTTGATCTTGCCCCAGAAGATCTCGTAGGGACTGCCCGCACGCTGTACGACGAACTTGTCCTTCGGCGAGCGGCCCGTGTACTGGCCCGTCGTTGCGGTCAAAGCGCCGTCGCTCGTCAGCTGCGCCTCGCCGCGCCGGATCGCGTGTTCCACCAGCTCAGCGGGCGAGAGGTCGACGTAAGCGCGTTCGCCGCGTCCGATACCCAAGGCTTCCAATTCACGCGTGTCGAGCAATCTGCGCCCCTCTTCCATAGGTTATCGCACGAGCGGCACCCAGCCCTTGGGCGACCGGACGACCGCGACGCACAGCCTTATCTTACACGAATTGCCGATTAGGTGATATGCCAATCGCATGTTGCCGAACGGACCAGCTTGTGGCTTCGAACTACCCTCTTCGCCGGCGCATGGACCGCGCGCCGGGGCGCAACGTAACTCGGGGAGGGAGACGATGGCGGACCTCGTCACGCGCGCCGTGGTGCTGAGCCGCGGCACGACCTTTCTGATCACCAATGGGCGCGGGGACATCAGCGAAGGCGATCAGGGCTTCTATGCAGGCGACCACCGACTTCTCTTCCGCTACGAGTGGCGCGTCGCCGGCCACCGCCCGTCGCCGCTGAGCGGAAGGGCCGTGGACGCGAACCGCGCGCAGTATTTCGCCGCCGTCCCCGCCTACCGGCGCTCGGGCGAGGGCGGCATCGTGCTCGAGCGGGAGATCCTCCTGCGCGAAGGCGGCCTGCGCGATCTCGTGCGTCTGCGCAACTACGGCGACAAGGACGTGCTCGTGCCGCTCGAACTGCGCGTGGGCGCCGACTTCG
>JAJYTV010000154.1 GCA_021792885.1 Bacillota bacterium | reverse complement strand
CTGCGGAAAGCCGCAGCCACACCTGTGCCGCGAGGTATGAGCCCGGTGGAGATGCCCCTTTCTTGAATCTCATGGCAAGTCCTCCCAGGACAAGCATACGGAATCCCACAACATTTGTGAACAGAGACTCTTCGAAAGGTGAAGCGGGCAGTGGACTTCCGCTTCATCTACGACAAAGTGGAGCACCTATATGCGGAAATCGGGCGACCGGGAGTGGACCCGGTCGTGCTCTTTAAGATGCTGCTGGTGGGATACCTCTATGGGATCCCGTCGGAGCGGAGGCTGGAAGAGGAGATCACGCTCAACGTTGCCTACCGCTGGTTCTTGGGGCTTGAACTGGATCAGCGCGTGCCGGACCACTCGACCCTAAGCCAGAACCGTCGGCGCCGCTTTGCCGGAACGACGGTGCGTTCACCTATGATCCCGAAGCAGATCAGTATCGCTGCCCTGCCGGTGCCAGATTACGGCTCACCCATGTAGACAGCCGCAAACTCTATAAGGTTTACGCTGCCCGAACCGCGGATTGCCAGACCTGCCGCTTGCGAGATCGCTGTATCTCCGCTTCTGTTCGGTTCCGAAAACTCCATCGCCCCATCCACCAAGACGCTTTGGACCGCGCCGAAGCCAGGACGCACGATGAGCGCTACCGTCAGTTGCAACGACTACGGAGGATCTGGTGCGAGGGAACCTTCGCGACGATGAAAGATCGCCACGGCTTGCGACAGGCAATGCGTCGAGGACGTGAGAAGGTCTCCGAACAGGTTCTCATGACAGTTGCAGCGCTGAACATCAAGCGGCTGGCTCTCGCCATGGCCTGAGCAGACTCCGCCTCCGACCATAAAGCAGCCCCGGAGGTTCCCCTCCGAGGGCTGCTTTGTCAACGGGCCCGCGAGGGGGCCGCCTTTCGCCTGCCCGGACGCGCTGGGCGCAAGTCGCCGTTCCGAAGCGGCCTGCGAGCGGATACACTGGAGGGAGACAAGCGGCGCAGCAGAGCATATCGAGGAGGGGAGCCCATGGCACGCCTGGTGCGGCACGACCGCCAAAAGCCATATCAGATCCGCCCGGAGGGCGTGACCGAACCGATCTTCATCTGCGCCTACGGACTTTCGCAGAACAAGCCGTACTGCGACGGCCCGCACGAGCGCACCCGGGACGAGGGAGACGGCTTCTACGCCTACGACGAAAAGGGACGCACGCGCATCGTGCCGTTCTACCCGTCCTGAGGGGGGCGTCATGACGCGCAGCCCGCGCCTGCTCGTGCTCTTGCCGATCGCCCTGCTCGCCGTCGGCTGCGGTAGCCAGAAGCCCGCGTCGGCGCCGCCCGTCCACGCGAAGAAGGCCCCGACCGCGAAACCAAAGCAAAAGCAGCCGCAGGCGCCGCAGACGATCGGGTCCGCCGTCGCGGTGACGATCGACAACGCGCCCGGCGCGTGGCCGCAGTCCGGGCTGACGCATGCGGACCTCGTATTCGAGTTCCCGGCGGAAGGCGGCATCACCCGCTACCTCGCCGTGTTCTGGCACCAGAGCGTGGCCAAGATCGGGCCGGTGCGCTCAACCCGCATCTACTTCGACAACGTGGCCGCCGCGTACGGCTGGCCGCTCGCGCACGCCGGTGGCAACGTCGACGCCCTCAAGGCGATCGGCCCCTTGGGGATCAAGAACATCGACCAGATCTACGGCTCGGGAGCATACTTCTGGCGCACCACGGACCGGCCGATGCCGCACAACCTGTACACGTCGACAAGCCTCCTCGAACAGGCCGTGAAGGCCGACTCCTACCAGGCTGCCGGGATCCCGGCGTTCCCCCAGGGCAAGATCTCCGGACAGAGCACGAGCAGCGTCGTGATCACCTACGCCGACGTGCCGAACAGCTGGGTCTACCAGGTCGGCTGGAGTTGGGACGGCACCGCGTGGTCGCGTCTGATCGACGCCAACGTCGTCAAGACCCAGGACGGGAACGCCGTGTCGGCGCAGAACGTCGCGATCATCGCCGCGCCGGAGTTTCCGGACCCGGATCCCTATACGGTCGGTGCGGTGAACTTCACCTTGAAGAGCGGCAGCGGCACGCTGCTCGAGCAGAGAAGACGCGTGCCGATCACCTGGACGTTCGGGCCGGGAGGCTTCCGATTCCAGCTGGAGGACGGCAGCCCGGCCCCCTTCCGGCCGGGGCAGACCTGGATCGAAGTGGTGCCGACAGGCACCCAGATCTCCTACACCCCCTGATGAAGATCCTCGTTGGCACCTGTGCCTGGACGGACCACGACGGGTTCTACCCGCCGGGGCTGCCCAAGGGGGCGCAGCTGACGTTCTACGCCTCGCGCTTCCCGCTCGTCGAGGTGGATGCGACGTTCTACGGACTGCCGCGGGCGGCGACGGTGGAGAACTGGATCCGCCACACGCCGGAGGGCTTCCGCATGGACGTCAAGGCGGAAAAGCGCATGACCGGCCACGATCGCGGCCTCTCGCTCGCGGAGCGGGTTGCGGCCTGCGGGGAGTTCTCAGAGCGCCTGCGGACGCTGCGCGACGCCGGGCGGATGGGCCCCGTGCTGCTCCAGTTCCCGCCCTGGCATGCGCGGAGCGCGCGGGCGCTGGAAGAGCTCTTGGCGGTGCGCGACGCGCTGCGGGAGTTCGACGTCTCGGTGGAGATGCGCCATCGCAGCTGGTACGAGGACGGGGGAGAGCAGCTCCTGCCCGCGCTGCGCGCCATGGGCGCGGCGCACGTCGTGGCGGACGAGCCGCAGGTCGGCCAGGGGAGTGTTCCCTTCGTGCCGCAGGTGACGAGCGCCATCTCCATCCTGCGGCTGCACGGCCGCAACGCGCAGGCCTGGTACGTGCGCGGGGAGAGCTCGCGCGAACGCTTCGACTACCTCTACCGCGAGGAGGAGATCCTCGTGCTGGCCCAGGCTGCGCGCCAACTCGCGCAGCAAGCGGAAGAGGTGCACGTCCTCTTCAACAACAACGCGCGCAACTACGCGGCGCAGAACGCCGCAGACTTCGCCCGCGCCATCGGGCAGGCGCCGCCTGCCGCCTACTCCGGCGTGTTGTTCCCGGACGACCCGCAGTCCTAGAAGATCTCTCCGGGGCAGGAGATTACGCATTGAGCAGCCAAGGTGCTGCGATCATGGAGGGGAGTGCACTTGTCCAGCCTGCGCGGCGCCATCGCCCTCAGCCTCGCGGCGGCGATCTGGGGCGGCGTCTACGTCGTGAGCCGCGTCGTCCTGCGCACCATCCCGCCGGTGCCGCTCGTGACGCTGCGCATCCTGATGACGCTGCTCGTGCTGGCGCCGGTCTACCTGCGGCGCCGCCGCCGCGCGTCGGCGCAAGAGTATCTCCTCGCGCTTCTCTCCGGCACGGCCGGGTTCGGGCTCTCGCTCGTCGCCCAGTTCTACGGCACCGCGCTCTCGTCCGCGCACATCGGCTCCCTGATCACCGCGTCTTCCCCGGCGTTCATCGCGCTCCTCGCGGTCCCCGTGCTGGGAGACCGCCTGCGCGGAACGCAGGTGTTCGCTCTCGGCCTCGCGCTCTTGGGCGCGGTCGTCGTGATGGGTCCGGGAGGAGGGGGAGCGAGCCTCGGCGGCGTGCTGGCGCTCCTCCTGGCAGCTGTCACGTGGGCGCTCTATACGGTGCTGAACCGGCGGCTCGCCCGCACCCAAGACCTCACCTTCATCAATTTCTGGACCGCCGCCTTCGCGCTTGCGTTCCTGTTGCCGCTCTCCCTGCGCGGGATTGGGCTGCCGTACGCCCACTTTTCCCTCGCCCTGTGGGGCGGGCTGCTCTACATCGGGATCGTCTCGACGACCGTCGCGATGTACCTCTGGAACTACGGCTTCACGCAGCTGCCGGCGGCGACGGGCGGCCTCTTCATGTTCGTACAGCCGCTCGTCGGCACGCTGCTCGGCGTCGCGCTGCTCGGGGAGAAGCTCGGGGTCTGGCTCTGGCCGGGCGCGGCGCTGATCGTCGCCGGCGTCTACATCTCGCTGCGCGAGAGCCGCGGCCGGCGCGCGGATTCCCTCGCGCCGCGAGGCGCCGCCGACTGACGGGCCCTGACGAAACCGGCAGGGCAAAGGGAAGCCCGCCGTCCGAGGGAGGGCGGCGGGCTTTCTCGTGCGATGCCTAGCGCTCGCGGCGCAGGCTCAGCAGCAGCGAGAGGCCGACCAGGGCGAAGAGGACGATGCCGAGCCAGGCGGCGGTGACGCTCTGCGCCAGGAAGTAGAGCACCGCGACGGCGACGAGCGGACCGAAGAACTGCCATGGATCTTCGTAGATCAGGTCGACGATGACATCCCAGACCTTGCGCAACGCGGCGCCCTCCTAGAGCGCGCCCTGCGGGGCCTGCGGCTGCAGCCAGCGCTGCAGCGAGTAGCCGAGCAGGGCGTAGAGTGCGATGAGCACGATGATCGAGACGTCCTGCTGCCACCAGTGGATGCCGATCCCTTCGCCGGCCCAGAACGTGCCGAAGGCAGTCAGCATCACCCCGACGATCCATTTCAGGGTGTTCTCCGGCACGCGGCTCAGCGGTGCGCGCAGGAGGAGGCCCGCGGCGAGTACGACGACGAACGCGAGCGCCGCTCCGAGGATCGCGGAATCGAGCATGCCCGCGTTGCCTCCCAGCGTCAGGACGATGAAGATCACCTCGATGCCTTCGAGCAGCACACCGTTGAACGCGGTCGCGAAGGAGAGCGCCTCCGCGTTCTCCCCGCCGCTGCGCAGGGTCTGCACCTCGCGCTCGTAGATGGCCGCTTCGTCGTGCAGGGCCTTGCGCCCCGTCGCGCGCAGGATGGCCTTGCGCATCCACTTCAGGCCGAAGAGCAGCAGGATGATGCCGACGAGCGCCCGGAACGCGCCGAGCGGGAAGAGTGCGAGGATGGCGTAGCCGAACGCGGCGACGAGTGCCACAAGCGCGACGAGTGCGGCGAGCGTTCCGTAGATCGCAGGCCGCCAGCCGCGCACGGAAGCGGCCGCGAGGACGATCGTGAAGGCTTCGACGAATTCCACGGACGCGGCGATGAAGACCGCGAGGACGACGAAGACGTGCAACCCCAGCCCTCCCTAGGCGGTTCCATCTAGCGTTCGTGCCTGGCCCCCGGGATCCTGCCCGCAGGCGCAGGGACGCCGCCCAGAGTCTCCTCGATGCGCGTTGCGGGCAGGTTACGGCAGCTTGGGAAACTGCTGCAGCACTTCCTCCAGGAAGAGCTCGGCGGTCGGCGACGGCGTGACGTCGCGCGGCACGACGAGGCAGGTCGTGCGGCGCAGGTCCGGGAGGCCGTGGATGCGCAGCCGGCGCAGCCTGCCCTGCGCGATGTCTGCCCGCGCGGTCGACTCCGGCACGAAGGCGACGCCGAGCCCGTGTCCGACCACCTCGCGCACCGCCTCGTGCCCGTCGAACTCCATGGTGACCCGCGGGTGGATGCCGCG
>JAJYTV010000153.1 GCA_021792885.1 Bacillota bacterium | reverse complement strand
TCGTCGGCGAGCAGGGTCATGTCCCAGGCCCCGCCCGCCAGGGGGGCGAGGGTCAGGCCGGCGTCGCCGCAGACTCGCTGTCGAGCGGGCCGAACGGCTCGTCGAGAAGGAGCACGGCCGGCTGCGCCAGGAGCGCGATCGCCAGGGCGAGCTTGTATTGCATGCCGCGCGAGAACGAGGAGGCATAGGCCTGCTCGTGTCCCGCGAGCCCGAACGCCGCGAGCAGTCGCGCCGCCTCCCCTTGCCAGGCCCTGCGCCCGTAGAGCTGCGAGGTGAACTGCAGGTGCTCCCATGCGTTCAGCTCGGCGTAGAAGCACGGCGTATCCGGTACGAGCACGGGCCGCCCGACCCGCGCCGCTGCCGCCTGCAGCGGCCTCTTGCCCAGCGTGACGCTGCCGCGTTCCGGCCGGTACCAGCCGGCAAGACAGCGCAAGAGCGTCGACTTTCCTGCCCCGTTGGTGCCCAAGAGCACGTCGATCGCGCCGGCCTCGAGCGTGAGGTCGACGCCCGAGAGCGCCTCGTACGATCCGTAGCGGTAGAAGAGGCCCGTCGCTGCGAGCGCGGGCACCCTTTCCGACTGCACGGTGTTGTTCACCTCCAGGTCCCGCGCCTCAGTGCGTGAGGTCGAGCGCGTAGATGCCCGTCCCCTGCACGGCGCCGTCCTCGCCGCCGATCACGTCGAGACGGCTGCCGCCCAGGGGGACGAGCGCGCCGTAGCCCAGGGGGCGCGGCAGGCTGCCGATCGTCCGGAGGCCGCCCTGCGGCGTGAAGAAGTAGACGGCGGAAAGGTCCTGGTTCACCCCGGACTCTCCGCCAAGCACCACGATGCCGCCGTCCGCCGGCGCGACGATCGGCAGCGCCGCGGCGACCGGCAGGTGGCCGATCTCCTGCACGTCCTTGCCCGGTGTGAAGCGGTAGATCGCGGACTGATAGCCCTGCACGCCGAGCCCGCCGAAGAGGTAGACACTCCCGTCGAGCGCCGCGGCACCGGTGTAGCGCAGGCCGAGCGGAAGGCTGCCGACCCGCTGCACGCCGCTTGGCGAGATGCGGTAGATGGCGGACGAGAAGACGCTGCCCGTGAAGCCGCCGAACACGTAGATGTCCTTCCCCAGCACGGCCGCCGCAAGGTCGGAGAGCGGCGTGGGAAACTGCGAGTACCTGGCGATCCGCGCCGTCTTTGGAACGTAGGCGAAGATCTGCGGGGAGCTCGCCACCTGACCGCCGCCCATCACGAGGATGCGGGAGCCAAGCGGTGCCGCGGCGAGGTCGTGCACAGGCAGCGGCAGGCTGCCCGCCGCCGCGAGGCTCGTGCCCTGCAGGCGGTAGATCGCCGTCGTGGAGCCGCTCTGGCGCAGGCCGCCGAAGATGTACACGCTGCCCTGGAACGCCACGGCGGAGAGGCGGTCCGTGGCGGCCGGCAGGTCGGTCAGGTGGGTCAAGGTGAAGCCGCGCACCGGCGGAGGCGTCTTGGCTGTCTTTGCCGTCTTCGCGGCGCGATGGTGCGGAACTGGCGCTGCGGCTTGTCCGCACCCGTGAGCAGAACGGCGAAGGCTGCGATCAGGGCGAAGCGTCGCACGGAGGAACCTCCCTGGAGGCGTTCTGCCGGCCGCTGTGCGGAAGGCAGAACGCGATGCTCCCATCATCATACCGTGCGCAGGGTGCTGCGGGGCACTCGCCTTCCGTGGACCGGCAACGCAAAGGACTCCCCCGCATCCAGCGGGGGAGTCCGCCCATTCGCTCTGGATCAGTCGGTCGGTTCGGCGGCCGGTACGGCGGCGGGGTCGAGCGAGGATCGTTCGGCCGAGGGGCCGTGCAGTTCCTCGATGTAGTGCTTGCCGCGCATCAAGGATGCGAGAGCCGCGACGAGCGACAGGCCGAGGGAGATGTAGAACACGGTGTGCAGGCTCTCGCTGAACGGCGTCGCGATGAGGTGGGCGAAGAAGTGGGGGGCGAGCAGGTTCTGCCGCACCGCCGCCGGCAACGCGCCCAGGATGTTCGGCTTCAGCAGGCTACTGAGCGGGTTGTAGCCGAGCAGGGCCGAGAACAGGGCGGCGACCGGTGGGAGGTGCGAGATGCCCACGGCGAGCGGCAGCGGCAGCCCCGCGTGCGTCAGTCCGCTCTTCAGCGCCGGCGGCAAGTGGGCCGAGAGGCCGGCGATCGCGATCGTGAAGAACGTCGCCATGCTCATCATCATGCCGGCGTTCTGGAACGTCGCGCGCATCCCGGAGGCGGCGCCTCGGTGCTGGGCCGGCACGGCGCTCATGATCGACGCCGCGTTGGGCGAGGAGAAGAGGCCCATGCCGATGCCCATCAACGCGAGGTAGGCCGCGAACACGGGGAAGTTGAAATCGGCGGGCAAGGTGGTCAGCAGGAGGAAGCCGAGGCCCGAGAGCACCATCCCGATGGTCGAGAAGGCGCGGGCGCCGTAGCGGTCTGAGAGCATGCCGCTGATCGGCCCTGCGATCACGAAGCCGACCATCATCGGCAGCGTGTCGAGGCCCGCGAGCAGCGGCGTCTGGGAGAACGCCACGCCGTGCAGCGGCAGCCAGATGCCCTGCAGCCAGATGATCAGCATGAACTGCAGGCCGCCCCGGCTGAGCGAGGCGAGGAAGCCGCTCAGGTTGCCAGCCCAGAACGGCCGGATGCGGAAGAGGCGCAGTTCGAACATCGGGTCCGGGACGCGGGACTCGATCCAGAGGAAGATGGCGAGGAGCAAGGCGCCGCAGGCGAGCGCGCCCTGGACCAAAGGGTCTCCCCAGCCCATCGGAGCGGTCTTGTACGGCATCAGCACCGAGGTGAGGCCGATCATCAGCGCGGTCAGCCCCACGCCGAACGTGAGGTTGCCCCAGATGTCCAGGCGGCGCCTGGTGCGCACGCCGATCTCCTGCAGCTTCAGGTAGGCCCAGACCGTCCCCAGGAGGCCGATCGGGGTCGAGACGAGGAAGACGAGTCGCCAGTCGATCGAGGCGAGCACGCCGCCCAGCACCAGGCCGAGCACGCTGCCGCCGATCAAGGCGATCTGGTTCACGCCAAGCGCCAGCCCGCGCTGGGTCGGCGGGAAGGCGTCGGTGAGGATCGCGGCGCTGTTCGCGAAGAGGAAGGCGCCGCCGATGCCCTGGATGACCCGGAAGACGATCAGCTCCAGCTCGCCCGCGGCGCCGATGCCCGGCGTCAGGGCGGAGAGCAGCGAGCCGACCGTGAAGACGACGAAGCCGAGGTTGTAGAAACGTACCCGTCCGTACGTGTCGGAGATGCGCCCTACCGTGACGAGAAGGACGGTCGTCGCGGCGGTGTAGCCCATCAGGACCCAGAGCAGGAGTCCGGTCTGGCCACTGCCGAGGGGGTTCACGTGCAGGCCGCGGAAGATCATCGGCAGCGAGATCATCACGATCGTCTGGTTCATCGCCGCCATGAGGACGCCAAGGGTGGTGTTGGAAAGCGCGATCCACTTATAGGCTGGACCGCCAACCTTCGGTTCGCTCATACGGATCTTCAGCCTCCGTCTCAAACTTTCGATCTTGCGTCCGGTTCCTGCTCCTGCAGCGCCAAGACGCGTGAAACGAACCCGCGCAGGGCGGCGATCAGCGCGCGCCGCTCCTGCGGGCTGAGCGCGGCGGCGGCATCGGCGATCGCGGTTCCCTGCCAGATGTTGCGTCCGTTGATCAGAGACCGGCCGCGGTCCAAGAGCTCGGCGTAGACGCGCCGCCGGTCCTCCGGGTCAGGAACGCGCGCGACGAGCTCAAGTTCTTCGAGCCGGTCGAGCACGCGCGTCAGGGAAGGGGCGGAAAGCCCTGCCGCCTGGGCGAGGTCGCTGGCGCTCTGCTTGCCCTCCCGCAGCACCCGCAGGATGCGCAGCTGGGTCAGCGTCACGCCGGCGGACTTCCAGAGCTTGAGCTGCAGCGGCTCGACGAGCAGAATCGCGTCGACATACGTGCGCAGGAGCTCGTGCACCTCTGGTGCGAGCTCGGCGTTGGTCATTGTCATAAGTGCAATTATACACGCAATGCAAACGAACGCAACCAGAGAAACGTGAGAAATGCGCGGCACCTCCCGGCCGGGCGGCGCCGCGCAAGCGGCTGGGAGCTCCAGGCCAGGGGCGGTGCGGGGACCGCAAGGACTGGGCTCCGTGCACCAGCTCGTCCGCTTCGAAGCCGCTCGGCAACTTTACGAGCTTCTCGCCTCGCGCGTGGAATGCGTCGGCCGTTTCGAGGAAGTTCACCGCTGGCGTGCGGTAGGTGCATCGGCACAAGATTGCGTGGCAAGAGCGCGCGGCAGATGGCGTGGGCACCGTCGGCGCCGATCGTCGGGCGCCCGACCGGCAGGAAGACGCCCTGTCTGGGAAGACCTGCGACGAAGGAAAAGTTCCAAGGATTCGGTGCGAAGGGAACGCGTCCCGTCGCCACCCTCCGGCCGGAAGGCTATCATAAGCGGGGGTGCTTGCATCCCTCCGCGGGTGGGACAAGCCCGGGGGCGAGAAAGCGGAGGTGTCTTCGTGCAGGTCGCGCAGAGCGTCCTAGACCTGATCGGCCAAACGCCAGTGCTGGAACTGCATCCCGAGGCGCTGCCAGGTGGCGTGCGCCTGTTCGCCAAACTCGAGTACTGCAACCCCGGCGGCAGCGTGAAGGACCGGCTGGGGCGCCACATCATCGAGCAGGCGCTGCGTACGGGCAAGCTTCGTCCGGGCGGCACGCTGATCGAGCCGACGGCGGGCAACACGGGCATCGGGCTCGCGCTGGCCGCCGTCGGCAAGGGTCTGCGCGTGATCATGGTCGTCCCGGAGCACTTCTCGAAGGAGAAGCAGGGCCTGATGCGCGCGCTCGGCGCCGAGATCGTGTCGACGCCGCGCAGCGGAGGTATGGAGACCGCGATCGCCGAGGCCCACCGCCTCGCCGGGGAACTCGGGGGCTACGTTCCCCAGCAGTTCGCGAACCCGGCGAACCCCGAAGCACACTACCTGTCGACAGGTCCGGAGCTCTACGAGCAGCTCGACGGACAGATCGACGCCTTCGTGGCGGGCGCCGGCAGCGGCGGCACGCTCACGGGCGTCGCGCGCTACCTGCGCGAGCAGAACCCGCGGGTGCGCATCGTCCTTGTCGAACCGGAGGGTTCCGTCTTCGGCGGAGGAGCGGCGGGGTCCCACCGCGTCGAGGGGATCGGCAACGAGTTCGTCCCCGAGACGCTCGACATGTCGCTCATCGACCGCGTCGAGACGATCCCGGACGAGGAGTCCTTCGCGGCCGTCAAGGAACTCGCGCGGACGTTCGGCGTGCTGGCCGGCGGCTCGTCCGGGGCCGCCTACGTCGCATGCCTGCGCACGGCGGCCGCCATGGGCCGGGGCAACATCGCGACGATCTTCCCTGACAGCTCCGAGCGCTACATGAGCAAGGGCATCTACGACGATTAGGCTTTGCCTAGCGCGGCGTC
>JAJYTV010000152.1 GCA_021792885.1 Bacillota bacterium | reverse complement strand
GTCTCTGAAGATGCTGTAAAAGCGATTAGGCTACCTCGGACGCAGCGGGGCTCGGGTTTTCGGGTTCCTCCTTGTCCGCATGGGGATGGGGCGGCGTGTCGAGGCCGAGCGTCTGCCGCAAGTGGGCGAACCAGTGGTGCTCAAGGTCGGCCATGATCCACGTGCCGGAGGACGTTCGTTGATCCCCGCGAATGAACGTGCTACACTCGGGCCGTTGCTGGAAGGAGGTGGGGCGTCATGGCCAGGGATGGAGCGACCGTATGCCAGGTGAAGTGTTCTCGGCTGGAGGCTTTTGAAGCTCATGCGCCCACACCGTACCGCGGTTAGCGCATGTGCATGTAGCTTTCAGACCGGGACGATGTCCCGGTCTTTTCGTGTCTTCGAGCGGACTGGGCTTGTGCCGGCCCGACGGGCTGTGAGCAGCAATGACGCGTGCAGAACGCCGGTCACTCCCAGGAGAGAAAAGGACAGGTGAGCATCTTGCGGGAAGTAGCCGTGAACGGGATTGTGTTGGGGGTGGAGGACGAGGGCCAGGGGCCCGCCCTGGTGCTTTTGCACAGTGGCGTAACGGACAGCCGTATGTGGGATCCGCAATTCGGATGGCTTGCGTCATCACACCGGGTCGTACGTTGGGATCATCGGGGCTATCGCGACACCCCGCACGTACCAGGTCCCTTCAGCTACGCGGCGGACGTGCTGGCGGTTCTCGACGCGCTCGGGATCGGGAAGGCAACGCTGATCGGCGCATCCATGGGCGGTATGATGGCCATTCGCGTTGCGCTTGAGCACCCGGAACGCATAGAACGGCTCGTACTGGTCGGAACGAATCTGTACGGTTATGAGCCGTCGCCGGTCGTGGACGTTCCGCCGGACCTAGCGGCAGCTTATGAGAAGGCGGACAAAGCAGAGGACTTCGAGGCGATGATGGAACTCGACCTGCAGTTCTGGATCGCAGGCATCCACCGTCGTCCATCCGACCTGGATGTCGCATTCATCACGCTCAGCAGGGACATGCTGCGCAGCACCTACCAGCCGCAGAATGGCTCGGAGCCGACGGATGACGAGACCAGCGACGTGGATCGCATAGGGGAGCTAACCATGCCAGTGCTCGTGGTAGTTGGTGAGGAGGATGCCCCGACTATCCAGCGAATCGGGCGGCTCATCGCTGAGAAGGCGCCGCGGGCACAGTTCACTTCCCTCGCGAATGCAGCCCATTCGCCTAGCCTTGAGCAGGCCGAGCGGTTTAACGAAATCCTGGCGCAATGGCTCGAAGGGACTTCTAACTGACGCGGTAGCGAAGGAGCGCATACCGGCTGTCCCGCTTTGCCACACGCATAGTCGATGTCGGAAGCGTTCCGAGGTGACGTAAAAGCAGTTAGGCAACTTCGGACGCAGCAGGGCTCTGGTTTTCGGGATCTTGCTTGCCCTCAGGCGGTTGAGGCGGTGGTTCAAGGCCGAGCTGCTGGCGCAAGTGGGTGATCTGGTGCTGCTCAAGGTCGGTGATGCGAAGGCGCTGCCACCTGGCGGTCGCGCGGGTCAGGGCGCCGAAGACGAGCTTTAGAGCGCTGTGCTCGTCGAAGAACCGTGGAATGGTCTTGGTGCGCCGGCGCTCCTCCTCGAAGCTGCGCTCGATGAGGTTCGTGGTGCGCACGAACTTGCGGTGGGCGGCCGGGAGCTGCAGGTGCGCCAGGCTGGCCGGGACATCATCGGTGAAGCTCGTAGGCGTCTCCCACGGTACCCATGGATCCCAAGATCCCTGCCTCGTTGAGCCGCTGCCCGAAGGCAAGGGCGGTGTACTGCGCGCCATGATCGGAGTGGTGGACGAGACCGGGGGACGGCCGGCGGTTGAAGATCGCTATGTTCAAGACCTGCAGCACGCCGTTCGCGGCGGGTTTCCTGTACGCCGCCGTCACCATTCGACATGCAGCCATGGAATTCCCTGTTATGGGTGTTCTTGTGGCAGCATCCCGCACCGCGCCCTCTCGGGCGCCTGCAGGAATCAACACCGCCCGCACGAGACCAATCGGCCACTTCACCACTGACCCGCCGCCCCGCAGGATCTATGACACGAAGGGGGGCTGGCACGCCGGCCGCCTTCGGCCGGGCGCCACGACATGCAAGACAGAGTGCACCAGTACTACGCCGCACTGATGGGAGATACCGACGGCATCCTCGTCACCCTGGACGGCCACGGCACGGTCCTTTGGATCAGCCCGGAAGTGACACCAATCATGGGCTACGACCCGGACTTCGTGACCGGCCAGCCGGTCGCGGACTTCCTGGCGCCCGAGGAGGTCGCCCAAGGTCTGCGCAAGATCGGCGATCTGCTCGCGAATCCCCGGGCGCTCCTGCGCACCGTGCAGCGCGTGCGCCACGCCGACGGCACCTACCGCACGATGGAGATGGTCGGCCGGGACCTGCGCGACCGCCCGGAGGTCGGCGCAGTCGTGGTGCACATGCGCGACATCACCGACGAGCGACAGGTGCTCGAGGCGCTGGCCGAGAGCCAGGCGCGCCTCGAGGAGGCCTACCGCATCGCCGGCCTCGGCTGGTGGGAGCTCGACACCGCCACCGGAGCGCTCCAGTGCTCCGACCAGCTCCTACGGCTCGCGGGCTGGCAGCGTCAGGAGCGCTTCACCTGGTCCGACCTGCGCGAGCGGCTGGTCCATCCGGACGACGTGCGGCGCCTCGAAGCGACGTTGGCCAGGAACCGGACGGTCGAGAGGCCGGTCAGCCTCGAACACCGCGTGGTCCGTCCGGACGGGAGCGTCCAGCACTGGCTCGTCCACGCGCAGGGCTTTGCCGACGGCCAGGGCCGCGTCGTGCGGATCGCGGGCACGGTGATGGACGTGACGCAGCGGCGCAAGGCCGAAGAGCAAGTGCTGCACGCGCAGAAGCTCGAGGCGCTCGACCTCCTCGCCGCGGGCATCGCCCACGACTTCAACAACCTGCTCGCCGTGGTACAGGGAAACCTCTCCCTGGCCTTGGAGACGGTCGTGGGACACCCGGCATCCCCCCTCCTCACGGACGCCGAGGCGGCATGCGGGCGCGCCGCCTTCCTCGCGCGCCAGCTGTCGGCCTACGCCCGCGGCGCGGAGGTGCGCACCTACATGCCGACGCCGCTCGCACCGCTCGTGCGGAACATGGTGCCTTTCCTCGTGCGCGGCTCGCGCGTGCGCGCGGACCTCGATGTCGCGGACGACCTCTGTCCTGTACAAGGCGACGCCGCAGAGCTCAGCCAGGTGCTGCAGAACCTCGTGCTGAACGCAGTCGCGGCTATGCCCGAAGGCGGCGTCCTGCACGTCGCGGCGAAGAACATCCTCCTGCCCGAGGCCGGCCCGGAACTGCCGCTCGCACGCGGCCCGTACGTCCTCCTGACGGTGGAGGACACCGGGCGCGGCATCGCACCGGAGCATCTCTCCCGCATCTTCGATCCGTACTTCACGACCCGCTCCGAGGGCCACGGCCTCGGCCTCACGACGACCTACCGCATCGTCCGGCGCCACCAGGGCCACATCACGGTCCATTCCCGCGCCGGAAAGGGCACTTTCTTCCAGGTCTTTCTGCCTGCGAGCGGGGTGGGCACCGCCGCTGGCGAAGCTGCGCCGGGGCGAGCTCCCGTGGCGGGCCTACGCCCCAACCTTCGGGTGCTCATGGTCGACGACGAGGCGCTGATACGCACCGCCGCCGCCCACATGCTGGAGGAGCTCGGCTGCCACGCGGAGTTCGCGGAGAGCAGCGAGCAGGCGATCGCGCTGGTGCGGGGGGCCATCGGCCGGGGACGGCCCTTCCACCTCGCGATCCTCGACCTGACGCTGCCCGGAGACCGGTCCGCTCCGGAGCTCTACAAGAGCCTCTGGGCGATCGACCCCATGCTGCGCGGCATCGTCTCGAGCGGATACGCGCAGCACGAGCGCATGCTGCACTACCGCCTGGACGGGTTTCGCGCCGCCCTGCCGAAGCCGTACGGCCTCGCTGAACTGCGTGAAACGCTCGCCGCCGCGCTGGCCGACGCCCCCCCACCCATGACCCGGTCCTAAGCGATCGGCCGACCGAAGCCGCCTTGGCGGCCAAGTGGGGAATCCTCCTAACGCATGCCCGGAGAGCCCGCGCACCGCAGATCGCATCGAGCCACGCCGGACGACCGAAATCCCTCCGGGCGCAGGGGGGCGCCTTTGTCGTTGCACTTCTCCCGCAGGGACGCTGCGCGGCTAGGCGTCGGCATCGCCGCCGCGTTCCTGCTCGCCAGCCTCGCCTGGGCGCTCGGCACGACCCGCAGGCCAGCGCCGCCCGGCCCCGCGGAGCGCCGAGCGCGAAGTGCGGTCCAGGCGATGCTGACGGAGTACTACAACGCGGGCCTCGGCCTCCTCTCGAAGTACCCCACCGCCGCCCGAGAGTCCCACGGTTCCGCGCCGACCAGCGTACCGAACGAAAGCGTGGAGTTCGATCCTGCGGAGGTCTGGGGCTATTCCTGGGCCCTCGCGGCCCTCGAGGACGCGGCGCAGCTGCCGGGCGGGGCGCGCTACGCCGCGGGCGTGCGCCGGCTCGCGAACAACCTCTCCTACTATTGGGACGCAGGCGCGCCCATCCCTGGCTACGCGCCGACCCTGAACCCGGCGCCAGGCGCGATCAAGTTCTTCGACGACAACGCGTGGGCGGGCCTTGACCTCGTCGGAGCCTACCACCTGACGCGCGACAGCGCCTACCTAAGGCAGGCGCAGGCCGTGTTCCGCTACGAGGAGTCCGGCTGGGACCGGGTGGCGGGAGGCATCTACTGGAACGATGAGCGCCTGACGCGCAACACTGCGTCGACCGCGCCCGCTGCGGAACTTGCGGTCTACCTCTACAGAGACACGCACCAGCGGAGCTACCTGCAGTGGGCAGAGCGGATCTACGCCTGGGAGATCGCCCACCTCGTCGACCACGAGACGGGACAGGTCTACGAGAACATCGACGGTTCCGGCAACGTCGCGCAGACGATGTGGAGCTACAACCAAGGCGCGGTGATCGGCGGCGGCGTCCTGCTCTATTCGGCCACCCACCGCGACTCCTACCTGCGGCAGGCGCAGAAGACCGCGTCGTTCGTCCTGCACCGCACGCTGCAGTCCGACGGGACCTTCGCGCCGGAGGCCCAGTTCAACGGCGTTCTCGTGGACAACCTGCAGCTGCTGTACTCAGTCACCCGCGATCCGGCGATCCGCCGCGCCGTGCAGGCGAACGCCCAGCTTGCCTGGACCCGGGCGCGGAGCGGACAAGGACTCATCGGCAACGACTGGGCGGGGCCGCCGCCCGTGACAGCCGACGAAGAACTGCTGACCCAGACGGGCGCGGTACGGCTCTTGTGCGTGAACGCGATCCTCCCGGCGGGCGGCTTTGGCCGCTTGCGCCTCTGAGGGGCGCGCGCCGTCCGCCTGTCGCCGAGCGGCGTTTGAGCCGTCAGAAGGAGATCTGCCGCAA
>JAJYTV010000151.1 GCA_021792885.1 Bacillota bacterium | reverse complement strand
GTCCTTCGTCACCGCGTATTCCGGCAGGATCGCGAGCCAGACCGAGAGGAACGTCACGCCGAAAAGCGTGCGGAAGACGAAGGGCAGGCCGATCAGGTAGGTGACCGCCAGGAGAAGGGGCACGTTCAGGACAAAGACGAGCGGTCCGATCGGCCAGTGCACGAGGTAATGCAAAAGGACGGCGAGGCCCGTGAGCCCGCCGTCGTTCATGCGGTTCGGTACGAGGAAGAACGAAAGCCCGCACGCCGTGATCAGGGTACCGAGCGCGGTAACCGAGAGGTCCCGCACGTACCGCAGCATGGCGACGGGCCTCCTTTCATGTGGCCGGTTGGAGCGCGTACTGGCCGATCACGATCACGAGGAGCCGCGCAGCGCCGACCGGGGTGATCGCCCGGCCGTCGGAACGCGCCGCGAGGAGCAGGTGGTTCGCCGGGACGGCAGCCCCCTGTCCGAGGTTCTGCCCGGAGGTTAGGTCGGAGAAGCCGCCCGCGGAGGTCGGCAGCAGCGTGACGACCGCGTTGCCGCCGCGCAGGATGAACTCGGTTCCCGCCTGCGCCACGAGCTTCTGCCCGGGCGGGACGCTCACGACGGCAACCTGTGCGCTGCCGCCGCCCTGCGGCAGGCTCGACAGCGCGTTCTGCACATCCGTCTGGACGAGCGGCGTCACGACGCCTGGCAATGTGCTCTGGACGTCCGACTGCACGGAACTCTGCACGAGCGGTGTCACAACCCCGGGTACGGCGCTCTGCACACCCTGGGTGATCAGGGGCGGCACCTGCTGGGTGATCGCCGTCGAGATCGCCTGCGCCACGTAGCTGACGCTTGCGAGCGGATCCTGTGCGGATCCGGGCGTCGCACTGCCCTGCGCGTCCGCGCGGCCGACAAAGAAGGCGCAACTGACCAGGACAAGGCCCACGGCAGGCCACACGAACCTGCGCCGCATGGTACAACCCCTCCCACGGGCCCATTCGACAGCCTTTGCGCAACTCCTCGCGCACCGTGCGGCGCCGCTAGGGGGTTCCGCCGGCCTCCTTGCGCAGGTACGATTCGATGAACGGGTCGAGCTCCCCGTCCATCACCGCCTGCACGTTGCCGATCTCGGTATTCGTCCGGTGGTCCTTCACCAGCGTATAGGGCTGGAAGACGTAGGATCGGATCTGGTTGCCCCAGGCGATCGCGCCCTGGTCCCCGCGCAGCCGCGCGAGTTCCGCGCGCTCCTCCTCTTCCTTGCGCTCCAGGAGCTTGGCCCGCAGCATGCGCATCGCCGTCTCGCGGTTCGAGTGCTGCGAGCGCTCGTTCTGGCAGGCGACGACGATGCCGGTCGGCACGTGCGTGATGCGCACCGCGGACTCGGTCTTGTTGACGTGCTGCCCTCCTGCGCCGCCCGACCGGAAGGTGTCGACCCTGAGGTCCTCCGGGTTGATCTCGATCAGGGCGTCGCCTTCCATCACCGGCAGCACGTCGACCGAGGCGAACGAGGTATGGCGCCGCCCGCTCGCGTCGAACGGGGAGATGCGCACGAGCCGGTGCACGCCCTTCTCCGCCCGCAGGTAGCCGTAGGCGTAGTCGCCCCGCACTTCGATGTCGACGCTCTTCACGCCGGCGTCGTCGCCGGGCAGCACGTCGAGCAGTTCGACCTCAAAGCCCCGCCCTTCAGCCCAGCGCTGGTACATGCGCCAGAGCATCTGCACCCAGTCCTGGGCCTCCGTGCCGCCGGCGCCTGCGTGCAGTGAGACGATCGCGTCGGCCGTATCGTATTTGCCGCGCAGGAGCTCCCGCAGTTCGAGGCGGGAGACCTCTTCCGACAGGCGGGCGGCCCCGTCAGACACCTCGGCGCGCGCCTCGTCGTCGTCCTCGGCCGATGCGAGCTCGTCCAGGACGAGCAGATCTTCGACATTCTGCAGGAGGCTCGTCACCAGTTCAAGCGGCCCTTGCAGGGTCTTGAGCCGCCGTCCGACCTCCTGGGCGCGGCGCTGATCGAGCCAGATTTCCGGCGATTCGGTCTCCTTCAGCAGGCGCCCGATCTCCTCGCGACGGGAAGGAGAGTCAAAGAGACCCCCTGAGGGCCAGGATGCGGTCGCGCAGGGCGGTGAGCTCTTCTTGCACGTCGTCCTCCTAGGAAGCGGTCTTGCCGTGGCAGTGCTTGTACTTCTTGCCTGAGCCGCAAGGGCACGGGTCGTTGCGGCCGACGGACTTCTGCGCCCTCTTCGGCTGCGGCGCCGACTCCGACCCGCCCACCGCCGCCATCGCGGACGGCAGGAAGACCGGAGGAGGAGGAGGAGGGGGAGGAGCCTGCTCGACGATCTGCACCTTGCAGATCATGCGCACGGTGTCCTCCTGGATCGCCTCCGTCATCTCCTGGAACATGTCGTACGCCTCGCGCTTGAACTCGACGAGCGGATCGCGCTGGCCGTAGGCCCGCAGCGTGATCCCCTCGCGCAGGTCGTCCATATCGTCGAGGTGCATGACCCACTTCTCGTCGACGTTGTGCAGGAGGAACATCCGCTCGAGCTGGCGCATCACCTCCGACCCCACGAGCTCCTCGCGGCGCTCGTACGTCTTGTGCGCCTCGTCGCGGACGATCGTGCGGATCATGTCCTTCGACTGCCCCTCAATCTCCGCGGGGGGCAGCTGGCCGGGGTCGAGGAAGATCTGCTCCGCCTGCTGCACGAGGCCCTGGAGGTTCCACTCGTCGGGGTGGACGCCTTCGGTGCAGAAGCGGTCGACGACGTCGTCGACGGACTTGTCGAGGAAGCCGAGGATCTGCTCTTTGAGATCCTCCCCGGCGAGGATCCGCTGGCGCTCCGCGTAGATCACGTGACGCTGCAGGTTCGCGACGTCGTCGTACTCCAGCACGTGCTTGCGGGTATCGAAGTTGCGCGACTCGACGCGGCGCTGGGCATTTTCGATCGCCCGCGTCAGCATCGGGCTCTCGATCGGCTGGTCGTCGTCCATACCGAGGCGCTCCATGATCCCCGACATGCGGTCGGAGCCGAAGATGCGCATCAAGTCGTCCTCGAGCGCGATGTAGAACTGCGAGGAGCCCGGGTCGCCCTGGCGGCCGGAGCGCCCACGCAGCTGGTTGTCGATGCGCCGCGACTCGTGGCGCTCGGTGCCGAGGATGTGCAACCCGCCGAGCTCCGCGACGCCCTCGCCGAGCATGATGTCGGTACCGCGCCCGGCCATGTTCGTCGCGATCGTCACGGCGCCCATCTGGCCGGCCTGGGCGACGATCTGGGCCTCGCGCTCGTGGTGCTTCGCGTTCAGGACCTGGTGCGTGACGCCGCGCTTTTCGAGCATGCGCGAGAGCAGTTCCGACTTCTCGATCGAGATCGTGCCCACGAGCACCGGCTGACCCGTCTTGTGGCGCTGCACGATGTCCTCGACGACCGCGCGGAACTTGCCGTCCTCCGTCTTGTAGACGAGGTCCGCCATGTCCTTGCGGACCATCGGCCGGTGGGTCGGCACGACAACGACGTCGAGGTGGTAGATCTTGCGGAACTCCTCCTCCTCCGTCGCAGCGGTGCCGGTCATGCCCGCGAGCTTCTCGTACATGCGGAAGTAGTTCTGGAACGTGACGGAGGCGAGGGTCTGGCTCTCCTCCTCGATCTTGACGCCTTCCTTGGCCTCGATCGCCTGGTGCAGGCCGTCGGAGTAACGGCGGCCGAACATCATGCGGCCCGTGAACTCGTCGACGATGATCACTTCGCCGTCCTTGACGACGTAGTCCCGGTCGAGCTTCATCAGGCCCTTCGCCCGCAGCGCCTGCATGAGGTAGTGCGAGAGGTCCGTCTGCGCGTCGGCGTAGAGGTTCTCCACGCCGAGCAGGCGCTCCGCCCGCTCGACGCCCTCCTCGGTCGGCGAGACGGTGTGCGCCTTCTCGTCCACCGTGTAGTCGCGGCCCAACTCGAGGTGGCGCGCGATGTCGGCGAAGCGGTAGTAGAGGTCCGTGGACTGCGTGCCCGGGCCGGAGATGATCAGCGGGGTGCGCGCCTCGTCGATCAGGATCGAGTCGACCTCGTCGACGATGCCGTAATGGAAGCCGCGCTGCACCATCTCTTCGAGCGTCCCGACCATGTTGTCGCGCAGGTAGTCGAAGCCGAACTCGTTGTTCGTCCCGTAGGTGACGTCGGCGGCGTACGCCTCTTTGCGCTGCATCTGGTCGAGGCCGTGCACGATCAGGCCCACGCGCATGCCGAGGAATTCGAAGATCTTGCCCATCCACTCGCTGTCGCGCGTCGCGAGGTAGTCGTTCACCGTGACGATGTGGACGCCCTTGCCCGTGAGCGCGTTGAGGTAGGCAGGCAGGACCGCGGCGAGCGTCTTCCCTTCACCGGTCTTCATCTCTGCGATGTTGCCTTCGTGGAGCACGATGCCGCCGACCAGCTGCACGTCGAACGGCCGCTGCCCGATCGCCCGCTCCGCCGCCTCGCGCACGGTGGCGAAGGCGTCGACGAGCAGGCTCTCGAGGTCCTCGCCGTTCTCCAGGCGCTCGCGGAACTCCGCTGTCCGCGCCCGGAGCTCTTCGTCTGTCATGGCCTTCACCATCGGCCCGACGGCGTTGATCCGATCGACGAGCTGGCGCGCCCGTCGGATTTCGCGCTCGTTGAAGTTGCCGGTCAGCATGTTCTGCACCAGCTTGAGCACCCTCGGAGCCTCCTTCGAAAGCAAACGCGGAAAATGGCGCGCCTGGGCGCACTGCAGTTCAGTCTACCACCGGCTGGGCACGGTCTGCAATCGAACTAGCGCTGCTCGGCCTGCGCCACCGCCATGCCGTTGCCGCGCAGGCGCGCGGCGGCGAAGAGCGTCAGGGCCACCCCTTCCAGCACGGCGGCCGCAGCCCCGGCGAGCATCGCCGCGCCGGTCCCGCTGCCCAATGCACCTGCGACGCCGGCGATCACCGCGGCGGGCGCCATCAGGACCAAGGTGAGCAGGAGCCGCAGGACTGCGCCGGGACCGCGCAGGTCGGTCTGGGACGGCATCAGCGCATAGACGCCGAGTCCGATCGCCCGTAGGAACCAGATCACGGCGGCCCCGAGCGGCAGCACGAACACCGTCGATCCAAGCGTCCCTGATGTGAGGGACGCGGCGAGGAGCGCGACGACGACAAGCGCGATGCCGCGCAGGCTGGTCGCCAGCGTCCATAGGAGGAGCCTCTTCACGAGGCTCTCCGCCGAGAGCCACCAGATCGGCCGGCGCAGGTCCGCAGCGAGCGAGATCCCGCTCGCCGTCACGAGGAAGAGCGCAGGGTAGACCGCAACGCCGACGATCATCCCCTCCGCGCTTGCCCCGTGCTGGCGCAGGGCGGCGAAGATCCCGAGAAGCGATCCCCCCGCCGCCGCCCCGAGCAGCCAGAGCAGCGCAATGCGCACGCCGCTTGGCGAGCGGCGGAGCGACAGCCACTCCTTCCATAGCAGTACCCAGGCACCGCCCGGAACCCTACCCCCGTCGGAGGAGTCGACGGGCCCACGGCCCTTTTGC
>JAJYTV010000150.1 GCA_021792885.1 Bacillota bacterium | reverse complement strand
TCGCGACCGGCCTCGGCGAGGCGGAACGCGGCGCGCTGCGTCGCAGCTTCGCCGCCCTGCGCGCGGCGGCGCCGAAGCTGCGCCTCCTGCTCGCGAGCTACTTCGCGAGCTACGGCGAGGACCTTCAGCTCGCGCTCTCGCTGCCGATCGACATCCTGCACCTCGACCTCGTGCGCGCGCCGCAGGATCTCGACGCAGCGCTCGCGCAACAGGTGGCGCCTGGCCTTCGGCTCTCGCTCGGGGTCGTCGACGGCCACAACGTCTGGCGCACCGACCTGCGCCGCTCGCTCGCCCACCTGCGCCGCGCGGCGGATGTGCTCGGCGAGGAGCGGGTGCTCGTCGCGCCCTCCTGCTCTCTTCTGCACGTGCCGATCGACCTCGGAGCCGAGACGGCGCTCGATCCTGAACTGCGCGGCTGGCTCGCATTCGCCCGCCAGAAGCTCGGGGAGGTCGAGACGCTGCGGCGTGCGCTCGGGGGCGGGGAGGAGGAGGCGCTCGCCGAGAGCGACCGCGTGCAGGAGGGACGCGCGTCGTCGCCGCGCGCCGTGCACCCCGAGGTGCGGGCGCGGCTCGCCGCGCTCACCGCAAAGGACAGCCGGCGCCAGAGCCCCGGCGACGTGCGCCGTGGGGCCCAGGCGCGCCGCCTCCCTCTGCCCGCGCTGCCGACGACGACGATCGGCTCCTTCCCCCAGACCCAGGAGCTGCGCAGCCTGCGGGCGCAGATGCGGCGCGGGGAGATCGGCGCCGGGGCCTACGAGGAGGGCATCCGGGCGGAGATCGAGCGGGTGATCCGGCTGCAGGAGGAGATCGGCCTCGACCTCCTCGTGCACGGGGAAGCCGAGCGCAACGACATGGTCGAGTACTTCGGCGAGCAGCTCGGGGGTTTCGCCTCGACCGGGAACGGCTGGGTGCAAAGCTACGGCACGCGCTGCGTGAAGCCGCCGATCATCTACGGCGACGTCTACCGGCCCGCGCCGATGACGGTGCGCTGGTCCGCCTACGCGCAGTCGCTCACCGAGCAGCCGGTGAAGGGCATGCTCACGGGGCCCGTGACGATCCTGCAGTGGTCCTTCGCCCGCGACGACCAGCCGCGCGAGCAGACGGCGAAGCAGATCGCGCTCGCGATCCGCGACGAGGTGGTGGACCTCGAGGCGGCGGGCATCCGGGCGATCCAGATTGACGAGCCCGCCTTCCGCGAGGGGATGCCCCTGCGCCGCGAGGAGCGGGAGGACTACCTGCGCTGGGCGACCGAGGCGTTCCGGCTCGCCACCTCCGGCGTGCGGGACGAGACGCAGATCCACAGCCACATGTGCTACTCCGAGTTCAACGACATCGTCGAGGCGATCGCCGCGCTCGACGCGGACGTGATCTCGATCGAGGCGGCCCGCTCCGGCATGGAGCTTCTCGAGGCGTTCTCGCGCTTCTCCTACCCGAACGAGATCGGCCCTGGCGTCTACGACATCCACTCGCCGCGCGTGCCGGGCGCCGAGGAGATGGCCCAGGCGCTGCGCGCCGCGGCGGGCGTCCTGGGCAGCGGGAAACTCTGGGTAAACCCGGATTGCGGTCTGAAAACCCGCCGCTTCGAGGAGGTCCTGCCGTCCCTGCGCAACATGGTGGAGGCCGCAAAGGCGGTCCGGGAGGCGCTTTAGCGGACATGCGGGGGCCGTGCGTCCGGGGCGGGGCGGCAGTGGACACGATAAGCCAAATCCAGTAAGATCAGGACAAATCCTACAGGGATCCCCCGAGGGCAAAGCCGGCGAAAGCCGGTGACGCAAAGCCATGGGTCTACGGCGAGAGCTAGGACTGCCAGGCTGCAGGGCGGAGGCGACCCCTTCGCTGCGGCGGAGGGGTTTGCCGCTTTGGTCGGCGTGCAAGGAACGGCGCACCCCCGGGGCCGCGTGCGTGCGAGGCCTACTCGTTTGCTGCACTGCCGACTTCTCCGTAGGGGATGGTTGCCGTGCAAAGGAGGCTCCTCGCCGTCGCCCTCGCGGCGGCGCTGCTCCCGCCCCTCCTGCCGCAGACCGCGGGCGCCTCGTCGCCCGGCTGCGCTGCGTGCGCCGCAGGCGCGCTGTCCAATGCCTTCACCTATGTGTACACCTGGACCTATCCCCAGGCGGCCGCGGTCGACGAGACCGCGCTGCTCTCGACCTGGCCCACCTACACGATCAGCGTCAGCCTTACCCTCGCCGCGGGCGCGACGCTCTCCCAGGCTTCGCTCGTGCTCGACCCGGCCGCCCCCGCCCTCGCCGTGAGCGTGGGGATGCGTACGCTCGTCACGATCGACAGCGACGGCGTGATCACGACCGCCCTCGCGACGAGCATCATGCAGCATGCCGATCTCGGCGCGAGTTCGGCGCCCATGCCGAACATCTACGTCGGGGAGCTAAGCGACACGGCGATCCGCGGGAATCCCTACGTGACGGGGGAGATCCGCGTCGCGACCGACACGCACTACGGGATCGACACGCGCCTGAGTCCGATGGCGGGGTTCTTGACGGCCGCCGCGCTCCTGCACCGCGCCCGGGAGGCCGTGCAGTCGGCGCTGGCGCCGCTTGCGGGGATGCTGCCCGCCTTCCCGGGCGGCCCGGCCTGGGGTCCAGCCTTCGAGCCCGTGCCCTTCCCGTGCGCCTTCTGCCTGCTCGCGCCGCTTGCCCTGCCGGTCCCGGAGCAGGTGCCGTCGGGCGGGCACCAGCGGTCCCAGGGAACGGAAGCGATCGCGGCGAATAGGATCATCAAGACGACGGCTTCCGCTCCTGCCCGACAGGGGGCGAGGGCCGCGGGCAACCGCATGCCGAACGATGACCGCGTCGCGCTGGAGGGAATGAGCCCATACTGCCGCGAGTCCCGGACAGGACGTTCCAGGCCTTCGTCGCCGTCTACATCGCCCTTGCCCTCGCGTACCTCGCTTGGGTCTACGCCGGAGCGGGGGGCGTCTGGACGTTCGTCTCTCTGACCCAGATGGTCCTGCCGATCCTGCTCCTCGCGGCGGTCCTCGCCGCCTACCTCGCCCTGCTGCTCCTGGCGCTGCGCGCCTTTCCCGGCCGCGCCGCCTTCTGGAAGAGCGTCGCGATGCTCGCGTGCCTCCTCGCCGTGCCGGAGATCCTCGTCTCGGCCGACGGCAACTGGCACAGCTGGGCGCGCGTCGGCTTCTCCCACCACGGGATCCTCGACACGGTCATCACGACGAACGCCATGCCCATCGCCATCCTGTACGACGTCCTGCTCGCCGCCGGCGCGCTCTTCATGGCCTGGCGCTACTACCCCGCGGTGCGGGGATGGCGGCTTCTACTGTACTGGGTGCTGACCGTCGTCCTGCTGATGGGAGTGCTGAGCGTCCTCCAGTTTTGATCGAGGAAACGCGCAGGGACCGGCGCCTCGGCGCCGGTCCCTCTTGCGCCTTTTCCGCACTTGCCCGTCCAGGAGGTCTCAAAGGGAGGACGAGGCAGGGCGGGTCTCCCGCGCGAAGAGCGCGAGGACAGGCATCGGGACGGCACGGCCGGTCAGTTCGAGGAGTACGCGCTCCTGGCGCCGCCTGCCCCAGCCGACGTAGGTCGTCTCGTCACCGAAGAAGGCGAGGACGTTCGTGCGGTAGCCGCCGAAGTCCATCGCGCCCTCGACGGTCTCGTGCGTCCCGAGGCGGACGTCGCGCGCCCCGCGGATCTGCAGCGCTGCCGGCAGCTGGGCGAGCGTCCCGCCCGCGGAGGACTCGAAGAGCCAGACCATCCCGGCGCGGATCGTGCCTTTCGGGAGGTTCTCCTGAAGGGAAGGGTCGACGCAGGTCAGCTGAAGCTGCCAGAAGTAGGGGCCGGGTTCCGCGGTGGAGACGATCGATGGGGACGCGCTGGGCGCAGTCTGCTGGGCGGGGGTGTAGGTCCCGCCGCAGCGGTAGGCCGCGACGCGCGGCAGCATGAGTCCGAGGGCCTTGGGCACGGACGCGATCCTCTGGTGCGTCGCGCTGCTGTAGATCAGGGCCGGGGTCGGCTTGATGGGTGCGGCTCCGCAGGCGGCGAGCAGCGAGGCCGCGAGGGCGGGAGCGATCCATGCGGGACGTTTCATGACGTGCCTCCGGTACGCTTCCTGCATGCGGTACGATGGGCGTCCTTGGGCGTGCGACGTAGAGAACACCGGACAGTGTTTCCTGTGACTGGCCTTCGCGGCCCGGCGCGGGGAGACCGGGCGTCGCGGCCGGCGGACGCCGGCCCGCAGGGAAGGAGAGGGGGCGTCGCGCTGCGAATTGCCTCTGCAAACACATACGGCCCGCCCCGCGGTTGTCCGCCGCAGGGCAGGCGCATGGCGTGTCTCGGTCTGCGACAGGGGGAGGTCGCATGAACCTCGACGCCTGTGAGGCGTTTGTCACGATCGCGCGCGAGCGGAGTTTCGGCAAGGCCGCGCGCCTGCTCCATGTCTCGCCCTCGGCGGTCAGCGTCCGGCTGAAGGCGCTCGAGGACGAGTGCGGCCTCAGGCTGTTGAACCGCGAGCCCGAAGTCTCGCTGACGCCGGCGGGCGAGGCGCTCCTGCCGCACTACGAGGCGATCGTCGCGCAGGTGCGCGAGGTGTCGAGCCTCGCGGACCAGATCGCCGGGCGGATCGAGGGCGGCGTCGCGATCGGCGCGTCGCAGACGGTCGGGAGCTATGTCCTGCCCGCGCTGCTCGAGGCGTTCCACGACGCCTACCCGCAGGTCGCGCTGCGCCTGCAGATCGAGAACAGCCACGGCGTCCTCGCCGGCGTCGATCGCGGCCACCTCGACTTCGGCCTCGTCGAGACGCCCGACGTCGGAAGGCTCGTGCGCCGACGCTGGATGGAGGACCGCCTGCAGCTCGTCATGCACCCGGACCATCCCCTCGCAAGTCAGGACGTCGTCCGCTTCGAGGACCTCGAGCGCGTGCCGCTCGTCGTGCGGGAGGGCGGGTCCGGAACCCGTGCCGCGCTCGAGGCCGAGGTCGGGGGCGACGGGCTGCGCGCGTTCGCGACGATCGAGGTCGGGAGCACGGAGGCGATCAAGCGCTGGGTTGAAGGGGGGCGCGCGGTCGCGTTCCTCTCGGCGCGCGCCATCGAGCGCGAACTTGCCCTGGGTCTCCTCGCGACGCGGCCCGTCGCGGGACTGCGCCTAAGGCGCTGGTTCCTGCTCGTGCACCGCTCGGAGGCGTTCGCCTCGGCCGCGGCGCAAGCCGCGTACCAGTTCCTGCAGCAGGCTGTGCGGGCGGAGGATGTAGCGATCTGAGAGAGGGAGAAGGCGAAGGCCGCGGGACGGCGCGACGGTGCCGTCCTGCGGCCTTTGGGCTGGGCCTCTAGAGGTGCAGGTCCTGCACGATCGCCTGGTAGAGGCCGCCCTGACCGCCGCCGAAGGCGGTCAGGGCGGCCACCACGGCGATGGACGCGAGCGCGATCACGAGCACGTATTCGACGAGCGACTGGCCGCGCGCGCTGCGCAGCCGCCAAAGGAAAGAGGGCAGGTCCTTCACCGCCTGCTTTGAAGGCTTTT
>JAJYTV010000149.1 GCA_021792885.1 Bacillota bacterium | reverse complement strand
GCTGCGCCAGTGGGGCCAGAGCTGCACGCCGAACTCCTGCTGGGTGCTCTGGTCCAGGCCGGACCCGGCGGGGGGATTCCACGGCGTGATCGCGATCGGCACGAGGGCGAGGAGCGGCGACGGTCCCGCGTTCTGCTGACCGGCCGTCGCGGTGTAGGTGGTCAGGAGGGCCGACCGCCCGGCGGGCGCGAGCCCCTGGTCGTTCAGGACCGCGAAGTAGTGGAGCAGCGCCTGCTCCGCGGTGAACGCGGGGCTGTTCGGCACGGCCTGGGGCTCGTAATCGCCCTGCCGCTCAAGCCAGGTGAGGAAGTCCGTGCCGACGAGCGACTGCAGCGTCTGCCCCTTCGCGCTGACGAGGAACTCCGGCTGCGCGGTGTAGCCGCTCTCCTGTCCCCAGACACCGACGGCCTTCCCGCCCTGCTCGAGGCAGGTGTAGCCGGACATCCCGCCCGGACCGCCCGAGAGGCCGACCTCCGTGAGGGTGCGCCCGAGGTAGGGCGTCAGGGGGTATCCGTCCGCGCCCGAGAGGACGTTCTCGTAGGCCGTCTGGATCGAGGACTGGGAATGGTCCGCCCCGACCGGTCCGCCGCCGAGGCTGGATGCAAGGGTGACCTTCTGCCAGGTCGGCGGGCTCTGGGCGGCAGGCGGCAGGGAGAGCGTCCCGACCGGAACGCCGAGGGATGCGAGCGTCGTCGCGCAGGCGCGCGACGCGGGATCGGGAAATGCGGCATCGATGGGGGACGGGACGGCCGCGTGCCGCTTGGCCCGCCGGGCAGAGGGATGCGACGCGGTTGCCGAACCGCAGCCCGCGAGCAGGACGGCAGCGGCAAGGCATGCGGCCAGGGCTCCTGTTCGCTGCACCTCTCTCCTCCTCGCGGCGCGCCCTGTCTAGCGCCCCTGGAACTTGGCCTCGCGCTTCTCGAGGAAGGCGGCAACGCCCTCCTGGCGGTCGGCCGTCTCGAAGGAGAGCTGCCACATCGCCGTCTCGAACTGGAGGCCGTCGGCGAGCGGCATCTCCGCGCCGCGCAGGATCGCCTGCTTCGCAAGCTGGACCGCCCGCCGCGCCCTGCCGCCCATCCGCTGGGCGATCTGCACGGCGCGGTCCAGGAGCTCCGCCTGCGGCAGGAGCTCGTTGATCAGGCCGATGCGCAGCGCCGTCTGCGCATCGATCATGTCTCCCGTCAGGATCATCTGACGCGCCCAGCCCGGCCCGACGAGCCGCTGCAGGCGCTGCGTGCCGCCCCAGCCCGGGATGATCCCGAGGTTCACCTCGGGCTGGCCGAAGCGGGCGTTCTCGGCGCCGATGCGCACGTCGCAGGAGAGCGCGAACTCCATCCCCCCGCCCAGGCAGAAGCCGTTCACCGCGGCGACGGAGGGCTTGGGGAATTCCTCGATGCGCCGCAACAGGCGCAGCGTCCGCTCCGCGAACTCCCCCGCCGTCCAGACGTCGAGATCGACGAACTGGCGGATGTCCGCCCCCGCCACGAACGCCTTCGGTCCCGCGCCCGTGAAGACCATGGCGCCGACCTGCTCGTCCCGTCCGACGGCGTCGAGCGCGTCCTCCAGTTCCTCGAAGGTCTCCCGGTTGAGCGCGTTCAGGGCATCCGGCCGGTTGAAGGTGATGATCTCCACGGCGTCGCGCCGCTCGCGCAGCAGTGCCATCGACCTGCCTCCTCTGTGACAATCCGTTCCATGCAACGACCAATATAGCAGATCCGCCTGCGAGAACGGGCGCCCCTTGCCTGCGCCACCGCGCTCGCTATGCTGGATCCATGGAAAGGATCGCGATGATCGGAACGGGTCCTTCGCGTTCGTTCTCCGCTCTACCCCACCCATCCGCACAGGCGAAGGCGGCTTCCAGTTCCACTGGAGGCCGCCTTCGCCGCCCTACCGTACTAGACGGCAACACCTTCCGCGATCGGCGATGACCTCAGCGCGAAGGTGCCGCGACCAGTTCGCGCAGTTCCGGTTCCGTATGGTGCATGAACTCTTCCCACGGGTCCGGCCGCAGGATGGACGCGATCGCCTCGCCGACCATGTAGAGCCCCGCGATGCCGACGGCCTTGTAGACCGTGCGCGTCAGGAACGAACGCTGCCCGCCGAGCGCGTCCGACACGAGATCGCGGCCAAAGAACCCCTTGAGTCCCCAGTTCGCCGCACCGACCGCGACGAGCCCAAAACCGATCCAACCCGCAGCCGACCGACGCATCCCGATCCGCTCCTTACTCAGCCCAGATAGGCAAAGGGTTCCCGTCAACTCCTGCGTGCATGAAGCGCGCCGGCGCGAACGGCTGGCGGCCCAGGAAGGTTGCGGTGCCGCCGGAAGCGGCGGAAAGGGAGCCCTACTCGATGAGGCTGCCGTCCTCCTTCACGTTCATGATCCAGCGCAGTGCGCCCACCGGGCGCTCGTGCGCATAGAACGGCACGTCGACCTCCATCAGGATCTCGCCCGTGTCGCGCTGGTACACGTTGACCGCGACCGGCCGCTCCGTGAGCGGCCGCGCGTGCTGCCAGAGCGATTCGAACGTGTCGCGCTTGGGGCGCCGCACGCCGGCCGGCGTCAGCCCGACGCGCGCCGTCTCGAGTCCGAACGCGTCGTCGAAGAGACGCTTGATGCGGTTGCCCGGCCCGTCCTTGGCCGGATCCCCCGTCCAGTCCTTGCGGTGCAGGAAGTCCTCCATCGTCACGAAGCCGTTCAGGTCGGCGATCGCGATCGTGTTCGTCGCGGGGAAGCGGCGCAGCATCTCGTCGGCGATCGCCGCGAGCCCCTCGTCGACCCTGCGGTCCCAGCCGCAGGCGTACTTCGGCGGGTCGAACGCGGTGACCCTGGAGACATTGAAGAGATGCGAAAGCGAGGCGATCTCCTCGCGCGTGCGCAGTTCGCGGTAGGTGGTGCGTCCGAAGTCCGGCAGCGGCACCTGCGCCATCACGTCTCCGATCGCGCCCGCGTAGCGGCGGGCCGTCCCGAGCAGCTCCGCGATCGGCGAGCGGGACTGGTCGCCGACCAGTTCGGCGAAGACATCCTCGGCCATCAGGCGCAGGATCGCGGAGGACGTCGTGAAGCGCTGCGCCGTCGCGGTCAGGGCCGTGATGTGGCGCATCGTGTCCTCGACGGCGCCCGCGTCCGAGTGCGCGATCTCCGCGAGGCTGCGCACCTGCTCCTGCACCGTCGCGGCGCTCGCGTTGACCTCCTCCGCGATCGCGGCGTTCTCCTCGGAGACGGCCGCCACGTTTCCGAGCTCGTTCGACGCCTCCCCGAGACGCCCCACCAGCGTCGAGAAGGTTCGGCCGAGGTCCTGGACCTGGTCGCGCGAGCCCGCCAGCACGTCCACCATCGAACCGAGCGTCGCCTGCGCGCCCTGCGCGGAGCCCGCGACCTGCGCCGACGAGGCGGCGAGGCCCGACACGACGCCCGTGACCTCGCCGATCGCGTCGTTGATCAGGCGCAGGCGCTCGCCGGTCTCCGAAACCTGCTGCTTCGACTGCTCCGCAAGCTTGCGCACCGCCTCGGCCACGACCGCGAAGCCGCGCCCCTGCTCGCCGGCGCGGGCCGCCTCGATCGAAGCGTTGAGGGAGAGGAGGTTCGTCTGCTCCGCGATGTCCAGGATGTTCGCCGAGATGTCGTTGATGCCGGCGGCCGCATCGCGCAGGCTGTCGAGCTGCGATTGCACGCGCGCCATCGCCTCTGCGAAGCCCTGCACCGCCTGCAGCACGTCGCGCACCGCGCCATGGCCCGCCTGGACGTTGCTCGTCCCGTCCGAGAGCCAGCGGATCAGGTCCTCCGCACGGGACTGGGCGCCGGTCGCCTCCTGGGACACCTCCTGCAGGGTCGAGAGCGCCGCGGCCGTCGAGCTCGACTGCTCGCTCGCGCCGCGCGTCACCTGGGAGAACGCCTGCGAGAGCGACTCCATGCTCTCCTCCGCGCGCGCGAGGAGCTTCGGCCGGTCGCTCGAGCGCCGGGTGATGTCGCTCGAAGCGCGCATCGCCTCGTCGAGCCGCCCGCGCATGTCGCGCGCGGCTTCATTCAGCGAAACCATGGACCGGGCGATGGATGAGGCGATGTTCGCGTGGTCCTGGCCGCGCGCCGCGAGGCCGCCCTCTGTGCCCTCCTGGGCCATCACCGCGCCGGGCGCCTGGGATCCCGGGCCGGCTCCGGAGTCCATCTGCTTGGGCCGCCTCCAAAACATGCGCAGGCCTCCTTGCAAAGCGGAGGAATCGTGCCTTATGGGCCGTCTACTTCTCCGCGCGACAGCAAACGCCTGCCCGATTCTCCCTCTCATCGACGACAATCCGCATCGATCGTGCCCTTGGCGCAAAAAACGCGCAGGGCCGTCCTCCCGTTCCGGGGCGGCCCTGCGCAGCGCCGGTGTCAGATCACCTGCACGACGTCCGCTTCGGCGCAGCGGCTCACGTACTCCGCAACGCCCACGACGTCGTCGACGAGATCGCTGAAATTCTCCTTGTGGGGCGCGCCCCAGATCTTCCCGGCGGTCGCGCAGACGTGGATGCGCAGGCCGCCGTCGCGCTTCAGTTCCTCGAGGCTCGTGAAGGGATTCATGACACCGGCGCGCTTCATGCCGGAGAGCAGTTCGCGGCTGAGCTGCGGCTGCTCGTAGCTGGCCGCGTACTGCAGGTCCCGCCGAAAGGCCCGCGCCCCGCCGAGCAGCAGGTACATGTCCACCTCCATGCCGAGTGCGACCGCCCCGCCGATCACCGTGACCGCGACGAGCAGCTTCTCCGTGCTGAAGCTCGCGAGACCGACGACCGTCTTGCCCATGGGATCCTCTCCTTCCCTCCCGCACGCCGGGAGCCCCGCCATGGCTCCCAGGGCAAGTGTAGGAGCTGCGGGCGGGCGCACCCACGGCCGAAGGTCCCCCTCCCCGCCATCCGGACGCCTCGTGCGGCGGGCGATCAGGGTGTGCGCTGGCCGCTGCCGGCGCGCAACGAGGATTCCCGGCCGCCGCAGGCGAACACCGGAGCACGCCAAGGAGGGGGATGCGGTGCGCAAGGTCCTCTACAGCGCCGGGAACTTCGGCGCCAGCCTCACGCTGCAGGCGATCGCGGCCTTTTTGACCTACTACTACGTCCAGGTGCGGGGCGTCCCGCCGGTGCTGATCAGCGCGGCGCTGATCTGGCACGCCGTCTGGGCAGGGATCGGTAACCCGCTCTTCGGCCACCTCTCCGACCGCACCAGGACGCGCTACGGGCGGCGCGCGCCCTACGTGCTGCTCGGCGCCCTGCCGCTCAGCGCCGCCTTCTGGCTGCTCTGGGCACCGCCCGCGCACGCGGGGCACACGACGCTCTTCCTCTGGTTCCTCGTCTTCGTCTTCCTCTTCGACACGTTCTACGACCTCGTCGTGCTGAACTGGACCGCCCTCTTCCCCGAGATGTACCCGGACCTCGCGCAGCGCGCGAGCGTCTCCGCCTACCGACAGATCTGGGGCATCGCCGGCACAGTGCTCGGCATGGTGGGCATGGCGCTGCTGACCGGTTCGATGGGCTGGGCAGGC
>JAJYTV010000148.1 GCA_021792885.1 Bacillota bacterium | reverse complement strand
GGTCCTGGCCGCCGTGGGCCTGCGCGGCATGCTCCGCTTCATCGACTACGCGATCGCGTTGCGGGATGCACGCCAGAAGATCGAGCAGCTCGCGAAGGCAGAGGAACGTGCCCGCATCGCGCGCGATGTCCACGACCTCTTGGGCCACACGCTTTCGGTGATCGTGCTGAAGAGCGACCTCGCCCAGCAGCTCCTGCAGACGCCGGGGGGCCAGGAGGAAGCCGCGAAGGAGATCGGCGAGGTGCGCGACGTCGCCCGGACGGCGCTGCGCGAAGTGCGCGAGGCGGTGACGGGCTACCGGCGCGCGAGCCTGTCGGCCGAGCTAGTACATGCCGAAACGACGCTGGTCACGGCCGGCATCACCTGCAAGATGCAGTCTGCGCCCGTCGACCTCCCTGCCGAAGGCGAGAGCGCGCTCGCGCTCGTGCTGCGGGAGGCGGTCACGAACGTCGTGCGCCACTCGCACGCACGCACGTGCACGATCGAGGTGCACGCGCAGGACGGACAGGCCATGCTGCGCGTCGAGGACGACGGGTCGGGCAGCGAGATCGTACCCGGGAACGGCCTGCAGGGGATGCGCGAACGCCTGCGCCCCCTCGGCGGTAGCCTCGAGTGGGAGTGCGGGCACGGCATGGTTCTGCATGCGACCCTGCCCGCGATACGCTAGGCCCCTGGGCGCCCTTCCAGTGATCCCTGGCGCAGTGGGTGAAAGGTGGCCTTCCCTTCCCGCGTAGTGTGAAGCAGGATTCGCTTCGCCCCGCCCGACCAGGGCAATACTGACTGGGTCGGAGGCTTGGCAGGAATCGGTTTCCGGCAGGCAGAATGGCCTGGACACTCCGTCCACGGAGGTGTGCGCATGACTTCGGAGCATCCAGAGGTCCAGAACGAAGCATTGCGCTTGTACGAGTTCGACATCGAAGATGAACTGCGCCGCAAGGGCACGGTGGCCGTGGACTCCAGCCTCGGCGTCCTTCCGGTACCCGGATCCCGCCCTAGGCGCGAGGACGCGCAACAGCACTGATCGAGCGGGGAGGCGCCACCTGTGGAACGTTGTCACATCTGCGGCCGGCCAGACGACGGGAAATCCCTGCACGTCTCCGGCCGCGTGCTCTGCAGCGTCTGCGAGCGGATCACGGTGCGCATTTTGCCGCAGCACCCGCTCTACGGCTTCTGGGTGCGCATGCTCCACGGGATCTCGGGAGCCCAGGGCGCTTGACGGGCACTCCCCTCACCGATGCCGTGCGGGCCTACAGTCGGTCGACGACCGCTAGGCTTCACGTCCCGGCGCACGGCGGAGGCCCGGGGAACCCACCGCTCGAGGCGCTATTTCCCGGCCTGTGCTCTTGGGACGTCACGGAACAGCCGGAGCTCGATGACCTTTCCCATCCCGAGGGGCCGCTTGCCGCCGCTCAGGCAGCGGCGGCGGCGCTCTACGGAGCAGAAGATGCGCACTACCTGACTGGTGGAGCGACGCAGGGTGTGCAGGCGGGCGTGCTTGCGAGCCTCCTTCATGGCGGGGCCCTGCTCGCCTCCCGCGACAGCCACCGCAGCCTGCTCGGAGCGGCGCTCCTCGCAGATGCCGACGTCGTGCTGGCCGCCCCCGCGCGAGACCCGAAGTTCGGGGTGTCCCTGGGACTCTCGCCGCGCACGGTGGAGCGCGCCTTCTTGGAGCACCCAGACATCGGGGCGGTACTGGTCACCTACCCGACCTACCTCGGGATCGCCCCGGAACTCGACGCGATCGCCCGCATTGCCCGCGACCGCGGCGCCATCACGATCGCGGACGCGGCGCACGGGGCGCATTTCGGGTGGCACGCGGCGCTGCCTCCGGCGGCGCTTGCCGAAGGTGCCGATCTGGTGGTTGCGGGAATGCACAAATCCGGAGGATCCTTGACCCAGACCGCCTTGCTGCTGGAAGGTCCCCGCGGGACCGAGCGGCACGCCGAGCTCGGGCTCGCATTGCATCTCATCGGCACGTCGAGTCCTTCCTACCTCCTCATGCTTTCGCTCGAGCAGGCGGTGCAATCGGCCCTCACGCAGCGCGAGCGGCTGCTCGAGAGGGCGATCGCGGCTGGGGAGGGGATCCGCTCCAAGGCGCGGGTGGCCACCGGGAGGCCGCAGGACCCGATGCGCATCGCCTTGCAGTTCGAGAGCCCCACGCAGGCGCAGGAGAGCTGCAGCGCCCTCGCGCGCGAAGGGGTGCGCCCAGAGTACCTCGAAGACGCGACGGCCCTCTTCATCGTGCCGCTTGGGGAGCCGCCGGCGCTCGATGGGCTCGCGCGGGTGGCAGCCGCCCTTAGGGAGCCTGCCTTCGCGGAAGACCGCGAAGCGCCGCCGGAGATACGGCGCGTGCGGCTCGGCCGCGCGCTTCGCAGCCGGCGCGAAAGGCGGCGCCTCGTGGAGGCCGCAGGGCGCACCGCAGCGGATGTCGTATCGGTGGTACCACCGGGTATCCCGGCGCTTTGGCCGGGCGAGGAGATCTCGCCCCAGGCGGTCGAAGGCCTTGCACGGGCTCTTGGGCAGGGGCGCAGGGTCATGGGGATCGATCAGGGTTGGCTTTGGGTGGTGGCGGAGTGAGAGGGTTGTACATCGCGCTCGAAGGTGCGGATCGCGTCGGGAAGTCGACCCAGGTGCAGAAGCTCGTGAAGCGGCTCAAGACGTTGGAACTCCAGGTGGTGGAGACGCAGGAACCCGGCGGTACCCCGCTCGGGGCGGAGATCCGTCGCCTCGTGCTGCAGGAGGGAACCGGGTCGCCGCTTGCCGAACTATTCCTCTTCCTGGCCGACCGCGCAGAGCACCAGCATCGCGTGCTCGAACCCGCGTTGCGCCGCGGGGCGGTGGTCGTATCAGACCGCAGCGCATACTCTACCGTGGCCTACCAGGGAATCCTGGGCGGCCTGGGCGCAGAGCGCGTCCTGCAGCTGCACCAGGAGAACGGCCTGCTGCTGCCGGACCTCGCCGTGGTCCTGGACATGCCCGAGGACGCGGAGCGCTGGGAAGATCGGCCGATGGACGCGGTGGAGAGCCGAACGGAGCAGGAGCACCTGCGGATGGCCTACCGCGAACTCGCGGATCGCTGGCCCGACCGCGTGCGCCTGATCGACGCCGACGGTTCCGCGCGCGACGTCGCCCAGGAGATCTGGCAGGAGGTCTGGCAGACCGTGGTCACTTGGAGGGAGGGGCGAGGATGAAACTGGTCGTCGCCATCGTGCAAGACAAGGACGCCGGCCGCATCCTGCAGGAACTGGTCAAGAAGGACTACCGCGCCACACGCCTGGCGAGCACGGGAGGGTTCCTCCGCGAGGGAAACACGACGCTGCTGGTCGGGGTGGAGGAAGAGCAGGTCGACGCCGTGGTCGGGATGATCGGCGAGCTCGGCTGCTCGCGCGAGAAGCTCGTGACGCCGCTCTCGGCCGTCGGTGGGCCGATGGATTCCTACGTGCCTTACCCGGTGGAGGTCACGGTGGGTGGGGCGACGATCTTCGTCCTGCCGGTTGACCAGTACTATCGGTTCTAGATGAACCACGCCTGGCTCATCGTCGGCCCGGCAGGACCGCAGCGCAGGGAAGCCGCACGGCGCAAGGCGGCCGCACTGATCGGGGCGCCGGAGGACCGCACGCAGATGGTGCTCGAGGCAAGACACGCCGATGTCGCAGAGTACCTCGCCCCGTTGCGCATCGACGACGTGCGCCAGGTCGTCGCGACCCTCGGGAGGGCGCCGCTGCTCGGCGGCGGGCGCGCGGTGCTGTTCGGGGAGATGTCCGGCAGCACGCGCGAAGCCCAGAATGCCCTCCTGCGCATCGTGGAAGAGCCGCCGGAGGGCCTTTCGTTCGTCGGTGAGGTTGCCCGCGCCTCGGATCTCCTGCCGACCCTGCAGTCCCGCTTTGCCGTAGAGCGGCTTGCGCGCCTGCCCGTGGAGGCGGTCGAGCAGCGCCTGCGCGCGGAGCATCCGGCCCTTGCGCCGGAGATCGTCCGCACGGCGGCGACCTATGGGCGGGGCTACATCGACCCAGCGCGCGAGGCCCTAGACGCACTTTCCGTCGTGGCGGAACAGTTGCCGGAGGACAACGGCCTGCCGGACTGGTTCGCGCGCGCGGCGGCGGCGGTTGAATCGGCGGGGGAAACGTGGCTAAATGGGCTTGCGAGCACATTTTCCGCGCAGTTCGAGACGACCGCCGACACGCGCTACCTTCGCGCCTGGCAGAAGGTCGAGGAGATGCGAACGGCGCTCTCGCGCAATGCCAACAGCCGCCTCGCGGCAGAAGTCTTGTTCAGTGAACTGTCCGAATTGGGAGTGTTGCGCCGTGGTGCAAGCGGTGGGCATTCGGTTCCGTAGTGCCGGCAAGGTGTTCGACTTCGACCCGAACGGCAATGTCGTGCACTTTGGAGAGCGGGTCGTCGTCTCTACGGTGCATGGCCACGAACTCGGCTGGGTGGCCCGCGAGCAGTACGAGGTGGAGCCGGAAGCACCGCTGCGCGCGGTGATCCGGGTTGCGGACTACGCCGACGTCGAGCAGGGAGCTCGCATGCGCGACGAGGCGGATCGGGCCTTTGATGTCGGGCTGCAGCTCGTCGACGACCTCGGCCTCGACATGGACCTGATCGAGGCGGAGTACACCCTCGACGGGCAGCACCTTACGTTCTACTTCACCGCCGAGGGCCGCGTGGACTTCCGCGAACTCGTGCGGCAGATGGGCGTACGCTTCCCCTGCCGTGTCGAACTGCGCCAGATCGGGGTGCGCGACGAGGCGAAAATCCTCGGCGGCCTCGGCAGGTGCGGACGGCCGATGTGCTGCTCGGCCTTCCTCACGGAGTTCCAGTCGGTGTCGATCCGGATGGCGAAGGACCAGGGGCTCTCGCTCAACCCTTCGCGCATCACCGGCAACTGCGGCAGGCTGCTCTGCTGCCTGCGCTTCGAGCAGCCCGCCGACGCGAAGGCGGTCGCTGGGTGAGCCCGGGCTCCCACCACGTCTACATCTTGCGCTGTGGCGATGGCACGCTCTACTGCGGCTACACCACGGACCTCGCTGCGCGCCTCCAGGAGCATCGCGCGGGGCGCGGCGCGCGCTACACGCGCGGCCGCGGACCGCTGGAGCTCGTCTACGCGGAAGACCTGCCGGACCGTTCGAGCGCGCTCCGTCGGGAGGCGGAGATCAAGCGGCAGTCGCGTACCTGCAAGCTCCGGTTGATCGCCGATGCCCGGTAAACTGAGCGTCGTCCCGACGCCGATCGGAAACCTTGGCGACATCACGCAGCGCGCGATCGACACCCTGCGCGCTGCGGATGTCGTCTTCTGTGAAGACACGCGGCGCAGCGGCCTCCTGCTGCACCGCCTTGGCATCGAGCGGCCGCTGCGCTCCCTCTTCGTCGGCAACGAGCGCGAGCGCAGCGAGGAGGCGCTTGCCCTGATCGCCAGCGGGCAGCACGTCGCCTTGATCTCCGACGCCGGCACGCCTGCCATCTCGGACCCTGGTGCGGGACTGATCGCAGACGCCATCACCGCGGGATACGCCCTCGAGGTGCT
>JAJYTV010000147.1 GCA_021792885.1 Bacillota bacterium | reverse complement strand
ACGGTCGCGCGCATCACGAACATCGTCATGTTCGTCGTGCTGATGGTCGGCTTCCTCGTCACAGAGACCGGCTCCGCCCAGGGCTGCGGCCGTCACTGGCCGCTCTGCGACGGCCACTTCACCCCTCCTTTCGACCTGCACGGCTTCGTCGAGTACGGACACCGCCTCGTCTCCGGCATCGAGGGCCTGCTCGTCATCTGGCTGGCGATCTGGGCCTGGCGCGCGCTGCGGCGTGCGCCGGAGGTGAAGGTGCTGGCTGTGCTGATGGTGCTCTTCACCTACATCCAGGCGCTGCTCGGCGCGGAGGCCGTCCTCTTCCCCACGTCGCCCTTCATCCTCGCGACCCACTTCGGCATCTCGCTGATCGCCTTCGCGGCGACCCTGCTGCTCGACGTGCGCCTCCACCAGGCCGCGGACACCGGGCCGAACGGCGAGGTCGGCTGGACCTGGCGCCGGCGCCACGTGCCGCCGCGCCTTCGCCTGCTTGTGTGGCTGACGAGCCTGTACATCATCGGCGTCGTCTACCTCGGGGCGCTCGTCGCCCACACCTCGACTGGGCTCTACTGCGGCAACGGCTGGCCTTTGTGCAACGGCTCTGTACTGCCGCCGCTCGGCGGCGAGGTCTGGATTCCCTACGTACACCGCGTTGCGGCGTTCATCGCCATGCTGCTCGTGCTGTGGATCTTCCTCTGGTCACGCCGCCTCCGCAACCGTCCCGACGTGCGCCGCGCCGCCAGCTGGAGCCTCGTGCTGATCCTCCTGCAAGCGCTCTCCGGCTGGTACCTCATCGCGAGCAACATCGCGCTCGGCGCGATCATGATCCACATCACCCTGTTGACGGTGCTGTTCGGCGTCATGTCCTACCTGGATCTGCAGGTTGCACCCGAGACCGCGCCCGACCAATCTCGATAGGTCAAAACTTTTTCCCCTGTGCAGGAGTCCTGGCAAAGTTCTGGAAATTAGTCCACACTTTGAATTTTTTGCGGGTGCGGGGGTGGTTGGCACGGTGCAGGTCAGCTTTCTGCCCGGCCGACGGGAGGATCTGAAGGAGCTCGACGCGGCGCTCACGGAACTCCTGGGTGCGGCCGTCCGGACGCGGGAGGTGCGGCGGTGCATCTCGCCGATGCGCGACGCGGCGGATCTCGTGGAGGCGCCGGAGGCCGCGGAGGTCGGCGTGCTCGTCACGGCGTCCGGCCCCGCGGTGCACCACATGCTGCTGCTCTTCAGCCCGCGCGACGCCCGCCGCATCGGCGGCCTGCTCGGCGAGGGCGACGCCCCCCAGGAGCGCCTGCTGGACGCGTGTCGCGAGCTGGGCATGATCGTCGCCGGCCGCTACCTCGCGCTGCTCGAGCGCCTCCTGAAACCGGCAGGCGTGCCGCAGCCGCCCGTTTCGGCGGTCGACATGCAGGCAGCCATCATCGAGTCGACCGTGGCCGACGCCGGCGCGTCCGCGACGGCCAGCCTGTTCGAGATCGCGGTCGCCCTGGATCCGGATCCCTTGACCATGCGCCTGATCGTGCTGACCTGACGGATCCTTCACCCGCGGCCCGCCCCGCTGGGGGCGGGCCGCGGGCGCCTTTGTGCAGGGTTTCCGCGCGCGGGAGCCGAAGCGCCCAGACAAAGCCGCAGTCGAGGTGAGCACCCGTTGCGCGAACTCTATCTGATCCGGCACGGCGAGAGCCTGGCAAACCTCGAGCGCCGCTTCGACGCGACCCCTCCGGGCGCGCCTCTCAGCGCGCGCGGCGAGGAGCAGGCGCAGCGCTGCGCGCAGTGGCTCGCGTCTCGCGGGGTCTCCCCGTCCGTCGTCTACGCGAGTCCCTTCCGCCGCACCGTCGAGACGGCGACGCCCTTCGCCGCGCAGTCCTCGGCGCGCCTGGTCACCCACGAAGCACTGCGCGAGGTACGTGTCGGCGCGTGGGACGGCATCCGCTCGCAGGCGCTGCGCGAGGACGAATCGTACCTGCGCTGGCGCGACCAGCCCGAGATCGCGCCGCCGGGCGGCGAATCGCTCGAGGAGGTCTGGCTGCGCCTGCAAGCCTGCCTGCGGGACCTCTGCGCGCAGGCGCCTCCAGGCGAAGCGCTCGTGCTCTTCACGCACCAGCACCCGCTGCGCGCCGCGCTCTGGCATCTCGGTGCGCTGCGCGACGAAGGCGGTGGCCTCGTGCCCGTGCCGAACACCGCGATTCTGCACCTGCAGGGCGATTTGGACGCACTGCACATCGTCGGGCTCGACCGCTCGATCGACGCCGCGACGGGGGGCGCGCAGCGTGCTGCGATCTGAGGGCCCGGACCTCCCCCGCGGCCAGCGCGCCGCGCCGGAGCTGACCGCGCAGGCGCACGCGCTCTACCGCTCCCTGACGGGCGAGGACTGCGGCGCCGATGTCTACCTCAGCGCACGCATGGGAACGCGCACCGCCGGCCTCTACCGCAGCGTCGCGGGTCAGCCCCAGATCGTGCTGAGCATGCGCTACCTCGAGCGCGCGAGCCGCCCGCAGGTGGAGGACCTCATGAAGCACGAACTCGCGCACTACCACCTCACGCGGACGGGGCACCCGCGCGCAGGCCACGGCCCCCTGTTTCGCGCGCTGATGCGCGCGTGGCAGTTCGGGCGTTTCCCGGATCCCGAGATCCTCGGGCGCATCGCGGCGACTACGCCGCGCCTGCGCCACCTCTACCTCTGCCCGCAAGGCCATGAGCACTGGCTCGGGCGGCATCCGAAGCGGCAGAGGCTCTCCTGCGCGCTCTGCGCGCCGACCTACGACCGGCGATTCCGACTGCGCTACAGCGGCGTGAGCCGCAGGGACTGACGCGCGGCGGCAGAGCCTGCCGCTGCAGATACTGAGGAGCGGGAGGTGTCGAGATGTCAAGGCAGCCCGATCCGACGAGGCCTGTGCAGGGCAAGCTCTCCTTGCGCGAGATCGATCCCGGCGATACGGGCGGCGTCGACGAGGAGGACGCGAAGGAGGCGCTCCGAAAAGACGTGGAGCGTCTCGGAGAACTGCACGACCTGCTGTATGCGAATCGGAGCAAGGCACTGCTCGTCGTGCTGCAGGGCATGGACACGAGCGGCAAGGACGGTACGATCCGGCATGTCCTGCAAGGCCTCTCGCCACAGGGGACCGCCGTCAGCTCGTTCAAGCAACCGAGCGACGAGGAACTCTCCCACGACTTTCTCTGGCGCGTGCACCGGCGCGTCCCGCCGCGCGGCACGATCGGCATCTTCAACCGCTCGCACTACGAGGACGTCCTGATCGTGCGCGTGCACGGGGAGATCTCCGATGCGCAGGCCCGCGAGCGGCTGCGCGCGATCCGCCGCTTCGAGCGTCACCTGTGCGAGGAGGACGTCGTGATCCGCAAGTTCTTCCTGCACATCTCTCCGGAGGAGCAGGAGCGACGGCTGCGCGAGCGGCTCGACGAGCCCCGCAAGCGCTGGAAGCTGAGCGCGTCGGACCTGCGCGAGCGCAGGCGCTGGGACGAGTACCGGGAAGCCTACGAAGCGGCCCTGCGCGAGACGAGCACCCGGCGCGCGCCCTGGTACGTCATCCCGTCCGACCACCGGTGGTACCGCAACCTCTGTGTCGCGAAGGTGCTGATCTCGGCGCTCGAGGACATGCATCTGCAGTGGCCCGAAGGAGAACCCATCGATTCCACAGCGATCTAGGTCCCTCCCGCGTGCCGTTTACAGCGGGCTGCCGCCCGTTCTAGAATGGCAGCAAGGCGATGGAGTACCGCCGAAAACGCCAACGATTGGCTGATGACTCCTGCACTGCGGTGCGGGAGTCTTTCCTTTTTCACGTAGGCGGACCATGGAGGTGAACCGCCGCCATGTTTGAGAGCATCCTGTTCGACCGGCCCGGGCAAGGCGAGCAGGCGCAGACCGCGCCGCCTCCCTACTTCGCCGACCTGCGCCTCAGCCAGGTGGTGGAGGCGCTCACGGCCGGGCGCGAGGAGTATGACCTCGGCCCCTTCTTCTACGCACCGCTCGACGACCCCGATGCGATCGCCTACCGGCAGGAGGTCTTTGAAGACCTGCAGTCGCCGGCGCTGCACGCGTCGCTCGGATCCTTCTCCGAGGGCATGCGCGCAGCGCGCGAGAGGATTGCGCAGGCCCTGGGCGCCGTGAACGCGCGCCAGGGCGCACGCTGGTTTTTGGACGCGGCCCACGCCTACTGCGAGACCGCCCTCTCCCTCGCGGCCGATTCCGCCTTGGCCCAGGCGCGCTCACGCGGCCTGCGGGGCTTTCGCGGCTACCTCGCCTCCTACGTCCAGGCGCCGGCCTTTTGCGCGCTGCGGGAAGAGGTGGAGCGCTGCGAGGCGGCCTTCTCCGAAATCGTCTACTGCATCGATCTGCGCGGAACCCGCATCACGGTGAGCGCCTTCCGCTCCGAACCCGACCTCAGCGCCTCGGTGCGCGCGACGTTCCAGCGCTTCACGCGAGAGAGCGCGAAGGACTACCGCGTCGGGTTCCCCGACCACACGTCGCTGAACCACGTCGAGGAGGAGGTGCTCGAGCGCGTCGCCAGGCTCTATCCCGAAGCCTTCCGCGCCGCGGAGGCCTTTCGGGAGCGCTGGCAGGGCTTCCTCGACGAGACCGTGCGCCGCTTCGACCGGGAGATCCAGTTCTACCTCGCCTATTCCTCCTACATCGACGGCCTGCGGGCGGCAGGGCTCCCCTTCTGCTACCCGCGCGTCTCGCCCCAGTGCAGGGAGACGCAGGTCCGCGGGGCGTTCGACCTCGCGCTCGGGCACGCGCTTTCGGCAGAGGGCAGGGGCGTCGTCCGCCAGGACCTCCAACTCGCGGGCCCTGAGCGCGTGCTCGTCGTAACCGGCCCCAACCAGGGCGGCAAGACGACCTTCGCCCGCATGTTCGGCCAGCTGCACCACCTCGCCCGCCTGGGCGTGCCCGTGCCGGGCACGGACGCGCAACTCCTCCTATGCGATCGCATCGAGACGCACTTCGCGAGAGAGGAGCGCCTCGAAGACCAGCAGGGCCGGCTCAAGGACGAGCTCCTGCGCATGCGCGAGATCCTCTCCGCGATCACGGACCGCAGCGTCGTCGTGATGAACGAGAGCTTCTCCTCCACAACGCTCCACGACTCGAGGCGCATCGGCGCGGCCGTGCTGCAGCAGCTGATCGAACGGGGCGCGCTCGGCGTCTACGTCACCTTCGTCGACGAACTGGCTGCGCTCAGCGAGGCAACCGTCAGCATGGTCGCGGGCATCGCCCCCGGCGATCCTTCGGGGCGCACCTACACGCTTGCACGCAGGCCCGCCGACGGGCGCGCCTACGCCCTGGCCATCGCGGAGCGCCACGGTCTGACCTACGACGCCGTGAGGAGGCGGATCGCCCGTTGAATGTCCTCCTCATGCACCCAGATCAGGACTTCGCGCCGGGCGCGGACCTGCCGGCGAACGCGGACGATCTCCTGCGCGACCTCGGACTTGAGGCCGTACTCTCGGCGATGGCGCGCGGAGATGCGTTCCTGCTCGAGATTTCGCGCAGCGCCCTGCTCTCGAGCCTGACGGACCCGGCGCGCATTCTC
>JAJYTV010000146.1 GCA_021792885.1 Bacillota bacterium | reverse complement strand
GTGATGCAAGTCGGCCCATTGACGGGAAGCCGCCCAGGACTTAGTCTTCTTGTTTAAAACCCGTCGGCCGCACCGTTCGGCCTGCGGGGGAGATAGAGGAGCGGACGCCAAGAGTCGCGGCTCGGAGGAAGGCACCGAGGATGGGCCGCAAAAGGGGCATCCGCCGAAACGCGAGGGACGCCAGGTCCCTGCGCGTTGGGCTTGGGTCGAAGAGGCACAAGTCTGTCACTGGATCCTCGCGTCAAGCGCAGCGAGGGCACGGTGGAGCGCTATCTCGGAATCGGGTGATCGCGGCGGGGACCAAGCGTTCCGAAGCCGCAGGGTGCAACTGTACAGAAGCGCTCGCCACTCCTCCGAGAACGTCCACCGGCCCGGCAAAGGAGGGGTGGCTTTCGATGTACCCGTACACTGGTGAACGCGGGCTCTACGACCCGCGCGACGAACGCGACGCCTGCGGAGTAGGCTTCGCCGCCACCCTGCAAGGCCCGTCGCACGCCGTCCTGCAGCTCGGTCTCGAGGCCTTGTCGCGCGTCGCCCACCGCGGCGCGGTCGGCGGAGACGGAGCGACCGGTGATGGCGCCGGCGTGATGACGCAGCTGCCCCGTCGGCTCCTGGGGCGCATGCTCTCGGCCGCCGGACTGAAGGCGCCTTCGGATGCGGTGGCGGTCGGCGTCTTCTTCCTGCCGCAGGACGCCTCAGAGCGCCAAGGCGCCTTCTCTGCCGTCGAGGCGGCGCTGCGCAATGCAAACCTCGAAGCCTTCCGCTGGCGGGAGGTACCCGTGCGCATGGACCTCCTCGGCGACACCGCGCGCCGCAGCGCCCCCGCCATCTGGCATCTCCTCGTGCAACGGCCGGGACAGGATGACGCGCCGGCCTTCGAGCGGCGCCTGTACCGCGCGCGCCAGGCGATCGAAGCCGCCTTCGCAGCCTTTGGTGCGCGCGACGACCTCTATGTCGCCTCCTTCTCCGCGAAGACGATCGTCTACAAGGGCCTCCTTTCCGCCGACCAGCTGCGCCATTTCTACCTCGACCTGGAAGACCCGCTCTACGAGACCGGGCTCTGCATGTTCCACCAGCGCTTCAGCACGAACACGACGCCGAACTGGAGCCGCGTGCAGCCGTTCCGCCGCCTCTCCCACAACGGCGAGATCAACACGCTGCGGGGCAACGTCCAGGCGATGGAGGCGAGGCTGCCGGGCATCGTCGACCATCACACCTCCGACTCCGGCATGCTGGACAACGCCGTCGAGCATCTGCAGCTCTTCTCGGACCGCGACATCCGCCACGTCCTGATGATGCTCGTGCCGGAGGCGTGGGAACACGTGCCCGACCTCGCTGCGGACCGGCGCGCCTTCTACCGCTACCACGCGTGCCTCACGGAGCCGTGGGACGGCCCGGCCGCGCTCGCCTTCAGCGACGGTGAGATCGTCGGCGCGACGCTCGACCGCAACGGACTGCGGCCGATGCGCTACACGATTGCAGAGGACGGTCTCGTCGTCGCGGGGTCGGAGGCCGGCATCTTCGACATCCCCCCAGCGCGCGTGGTGCGGCATGGCAAGCTGGGCCCCGGCCAGATGCTGGCCGTCGACCTCCACACCGGTCGCATCCTCGAACCCGAGGAGAACAAGGCGGAGATCTGCGCGCGCCAGCCGTACGGCTGCTGGGTGTCGGACGCCGCCATCCCGCTTCCGCAGCTCAACATCCCGTTCGATGAGATGCCGCAGCTCGCGCCATCCCTGCTGCCCGTGCTGCAGTCCGCCTTCGCCTACTCCTCCGAGGAGATCGCCGCCGTCCTGCGCCCGATGGTGCAGCAGGGCAAGCCCCCGAACGGCGCGATGGGCGACGACACGCCGCACGCCGTGCTCTCGGAACAGGAGCGGCCCCTCTTCCACTACTTCAAGCAGCGCTTCGCGGAAGTGACGAACCCGCCCATCGACCACCTGCGGGAGGACTTCGTCTTCTCCATCACGTCGCGGATCGGACCGCGGGGCGACATCCTGCGCGAGACGCCGGCGCACGCCAGGCTGATCGAACTGCCGAGTCCCCTCCTGACGGACCCCGAACTGGCCGCGGTACGCGGCGCCGGCGCAAGGGACTCCGTGTTCCGCCATGTCACGCTCCCCATCACCTTCCCGCGCAAGGACGGCCCCGAGGGCCTGCGCAGCGCCGTCGACCGCCTCGTCGCCGCGGCGCAGGAGGCGGTCGAGCAGGGCAGCGGCCTCCTCGTCCTGAGCGACCGCGGCGTGTCCCGGGACCTCGTCCCGATTCCGTCCCTCCTCGCGCTCGCCGCGGTGCACCACCACCTGATCCGCCAGGGGCTGCGGATGCGCGCGAGTCTGATCGTCGAGAGCGGCGAGCCGCGCGAGGTGCACCACGTGGCCGCCCTGCTCGGCTACGGCGCGAACGCGGTGAACCCGTACCTGGCGCTCGCGCTGGTGCGCGACCTCGCCGAGCGCGGCCGCGTGCGCAACGGGCTCAGCGCGCCTGAGGCCGAGCGCAACTACCGGCACGCGCTGGAGGACGGCCTGCGCAAGGCCATGTCCCGCATGGGCGTCTCCACCGTCGACGGCTACATCGGGGCGCAGATCTTCGAGGCAGTCGGCGTCGGGGAAGACCTGATCGCCGCCTGCTTCCCCGGCACGGCATCCGCCGTTGGCGGCATCGGCCTGCGCGACATCGCCGAGCGCATGTGCACATGGCACGACCGCGCGTTCTCCGGCACCCCCGAGCAGCCGGTGATGAGCGGCTTCTACCAGTTCCGCAAGGGCGGCGAGAGGCACGCCTTCAGCCCGGACGTGGTCGCCGCGCTGCACGCCGCCACGGAGGACGCGCCGACGGACCCCTTCTCGGACAGCGGCCACATCGAGTCCAGCCAGGGCTATGAACGCTACCAGGCCCTGCGCCGGCTGATCGCCGGGGAGCCCCCGAGCCAGCTGCGCGATCTCCTCGCACTGCAATCGCCCCGCGATCCGATCCCGCTCGACGAGGTCGAGCCCGTTTCGTCGATCGTCCGGCGCTTCTCCACCGGCTCCATGTCGCTCGGCTCGCTCTCGCCCGAGGCGCACGAGACGCTGGCGATCGCGATGAACCGGCTCGGAGGTCTCTCCGGGTCGGGCGAGGGCGGTGAGGACCCGCTGCGCCTCGCGGACGACCGCAACAGCGGCATCAAGCAGGTGGCCTCCGCGCGCTTCGGCGTGACACCCGGCTACCTCGTCGCGGCCCGTGAACTCCAGATCAAGATGGCGCAGGGCTCGAAGCCGGGCGAGGGAGGCCAGATCGCCGGCAACAAGGTGACCGACTACGTCGCGCAGCTGCGCCACACATCGCCGGGCATCGCCCTGATCTCCCCGCCGCCGCACCACGACATCTACTCGATCGAGGACCTCGCCCAGCTCATCTACGACCTCCGGCAGATCAACCCGCAGGCGCGCATCTCCGTGAAGCTCGTCGCCGAGTCCGGGGTCGGCATCATCGCCGCAGGCGTCGCGAAGTGCTACGCCGACGTCATCCTGATCAGCGGGCACTCCGGCGGCACCGGGAACTCGCCGCTCGACTCGATCAAGAACGCCGGCCTGCCCTGGGAGATCGGGCTCGCGGAGACGCAGCAGACGCTCCGCGCGACGGGATTGCGCGGCCGCGTGGCGGTCCGCGTCGACGGGGGCCTGCGCACCGGCAAGGACGTGCTGCTCGCGGCCCTGCTGGGCGCCGACGAGTACAGCTTCGGCACCGCGGCGATGGTCGCCGAAGGTTGCACGATGATGCGGATCTGCCACACGGACAACTGCCCCGTGGGCGTCGCGACGCAGAAGCCCGAACTGCGCGCGAAGTTCACGGGGACGCCCGAACGGGTGATGCGCTACTTCGTGCTCGTTGCCCAGGAGGTGCGCGAGCTGCTCGCGACGCTCGGCTTCCGCAGCCTGGACGAGGTGATCGGCCGCACCGAGCTCCTGACGCAGCGCGTCGCGCCGGATGCCGCGAGCGGGCTCGACCTCGCCGCGCTGCTCGCACTCGGGGACTCCGCGGAGGACACACCCCGCCGCCACGAGGGCGGGCTGAACCCGCCCCCCAACGAAGAGCGCCTCGACGACGCCGTCTATGCGCAGGCAACCGCAGCGCTCGCGGGCGGGACACCCGTGCGCATGTGGCTCCAGATCCGCAACACCGACCGCACCGTCGGCGCGAGGCTCTTCCGGGAGATCGCGGCGCGGCCGAATGGCGCACCCGCGCCCGGCACCGTCTCGGTCTCCTTCGAAGGGGCGGCCGGACAGTCCTTCGGCGCCTTCATGACGCCCGGCGTCGCGTTCACCTTGATCGGCATTGCGAACGACTACGTCGGCAAGGGGATGGCCGGTGGCGAGATCACCGTGCGTCCGGAAACCGGCCTGCGCAGTCCCAGCCACGAACACGTGCTGCTCGGCAACACCGCGCTCTACGGCGCGACGGGTGGCAGGCTGTTCGCGGCAGGGCGCGCAGGCGAGCGCTTCGCCGTGCGCAACTCCGGCGCCGAGGCGGTCGTCGAGGGCGTGGGAGACCACGGCTGCGAGTACATGACGCAGGGCACGGTCGTCGTGCTCGGCACCACGGGCCGCAACTTCGCCGCCGGCATGACGGGCGGCGAGGCCTTCGTGCTCGACCTGGACGGCCAGTTCGCGCGGCGTCTGAATTCCGAACTCGTGGCGGCGACCGAGCTGAGCGACGAAGACGAGGACCGGCTCTACGGTCTGATCGAGGAGTTCCGGCGCAAGACGGCCTCCCTGCGTGCGAAGGAGATCCTCCGCGAGTGGCCGCTGTGGCGGCTGCGCTTCGTGCGGGTCGCGCCGCGTGCCGAGCGGCGCCCGCTCGCCGTCTCGGAGGAGGGCTCGATCGCCTAGACGCCTGAGGCCCACCCCCCGGCGCGCAGCGTCGGGGGGCGTCTTGTTGCCCGGTGCTCTGTCGATATTGTTAGGTTTTTCACAAATACCTGACAAAAGGATACGGATTCATTCCAGACTTGCTAGAATCCCGTGCAATAGAAGGAGGTGTTGATGTCAGGTTTCGTCCCGTTCCCCCGTTCCCCCGTTCCTCGTCCCCACTACTCCATGCGCCGGTGCGCAGCCCCCATGCGCCCGGCGCTCGATCCAGAGAGAACCCACAAGGAGGCGGCATCAATGTTGATCCCGAGCGCTAGCTATCTGAACCCCGGGGATGTCGCCTGGCAGCTCATCGCCGCCACCCTCGTGGGGCTGATGTCCGTCCCAGGTCTCGCCATTCTGTATGGCGGCCTCGTCAAGCGCCGGTTCGCCATCAACTCGGCGATGATGGTGCTCTACGCCTTCGCCGCTGTCCTCATCGTCTGGGTCCTCTGGGGCTTCGAGATGGGCTTCGGCACGCCGTGGAAGCTGGGGCCTGGAATCCTTTCGGCGTTCGTGGGCATCCCTGGAGCCGTGCTCGGCGCGGCCTCCGAGCAGGCTCGCGCGGTCGTGCCGCTGCTCGCGTCGGCGATGCCCGGCCTGCACTTCCCCGCGTCCGCCATGATCTACTTCCAGTTCGCCTTCGCGGCGATCACGCCGGGACTGCTCGCAGGCGCCGCC
>JAJYTV010000145.1 GCA_021792885.1 Bacillota bacterium | reverse complement strand
CGACGACATTGCGTGGAATGCTAGTCATGGCATCTATACGCTGGAACCAAATAAGGTACTTCGTACCGACCCCGTTCAGCGGGCGAATCCAGCGCTTCAAACGGCTGTGGTAGCCGTTGACGTTGCCAAGGTGGTAGATGCCCCGCTTTTTCACTCCCCGCCTCGCGTTTAGAGCCTTGAGGGGGATGTTCTTCGTCCTTGCGTACGTGCTGTATGCACTCGCAGCATCAGTACACAGTACGCAGTCGTGAAGCACGCCATCTAACGCCTTCTCAAATCTGATTCGCCGTGACGTGTCCACGACCTACGACCTCGGACACAGTGGATGTTTGCCTATCGCGAGCGACGAGGACGCAGACTTGGTGGTGGCTGATGCCTCGCAGCGTAGCCGTTCCTCGAGAGTACCTGGCAGGTCAAGTGAGGCTGCGGGACCCCTTCTACGACTCCAGGAAGAAGGTCTCGTCCGCCTCCACAAGACCAGTCAAGGTGGGCTTCGGCAGTTTGCCTAGTGCGGTGAGGATCTTGTGTCGCCAGTAGAACGTGGTCGGAACGCTGATGCCAACCGCCCGCGCGAGGCCTTCGGCACGATCATCGGCCTCGACAGGCCGTAGCAGCGCCATCGCCAAGTGCCGACATGCAGCGCGCGATCCCTGGCGCCGCGTGTCGGATTTTTGGACAAGACCCCGCCCGCACCCCCAGAAAGCCTTTCGCCAGGCCGAATTTCCTAGTGCGCAAAGGAAACTGCCGGTACCGGGCCCGGAATCCGGCATGGGAGGGAATCGCACGATGCATTTTCGGCCTCTGGCAGCCATCGCCCTAGCCGGCGCACTCGTCCTGGGCACCGTCGGAACGGCATTCGCAGATGGGCACCACGGCCCGGGCGGCGGCGGCGGCTTCGAGGACCTCGGCGGCGCGGCCTGGGCGCAGGGCGCGATCACGCTCCTCGCCTCGCAAGGTCTCGTCAACGGCGTGACCCCGACCCAGTTCGACCCGCAGGGATCGATCACGCTCGCGCAGCTCGCGGCGATCCTGATGCGCTACCAGGGCAAGGTTCAGGCGAGCCAGCCCTTCTCGCAGCAGGTGCAGACGGCGCAGCAGGCAGGGATCCTGCAGGGCATCGGCAACACCCAGAACCTCAGCGCCCCGGCGACCCGCGCCCAGGCGATGGCGATGATCGCGGCGGCCCTCAACCTCCAGCAGGGGGGCAACCTCGGCCAGGAGATGAGCGTCCTCGCCCACTTCCACGACGGTCACGCGGTGCCCGGCTGGGCACGCAAGCCGCTCGCGCTCGCGGTGCAGCTCGGCGTGCTGCAGGGGTCGGCCGGCGACCTCCTGCCCGAAGGGGACATCACCCGCGCGGAGCTCGCCGTGATCCTGCAGCGCATCGAGGCGCTGCTCGGCATCTCGCCCACGGTGCAGGGCACGACGGTGCAGGGCACCTACGTCGGCACGAGCGCCATCACCTCGACCACGTCGACGGGCTCGACGACGCCGCAGCCGACCGAGAACATCATCCTGGACGTGCCCTCCAGCAGCTCGGGCAGCGTGACCGGGAGCGTCTACGGCAGCGTCTACGGCAACGTCTACGGAAGCCAGGAGAGCTTCGCGATCTCCCCGACCGCGCAGATCTTCCTCGGCAACCAGCCCTCCACGCTCAGCAGCTTCAACGTCGGGGACGCCGTCACGCTGACGCTTGACAGCGCCGGCGACGCGGCCGTGATCGATGACACGCAGGGCCAGCAGCCGCAGGGCGTCGGTGTCGCGGGCTTCGCGACCGGTACCGTCACGGCGATCTCCGGCAACCAGATCACGATCGGCGGCCCAAGCGGCCCAGGTGGACCGTTCGGTCCCGGCGGGCCCGGAAGGCTCCACCCCGGTGACGGAGGAGACCAAGGCGGAGGCGGCTACGGCAACCTCGGGCCGGGCACCTACACCCTCGAATCCTCGGCGACCGTCGTGGTCGCGGGGACGGCCGGCACCCTCTCGCAGGTCCAGCCCGGCGACGTGGTGCGCCTCGTCGTCGACCAGAGCGGCAACGTCAGCACGGTGATCGTGCTGGCGCAGCAGCAGACCGTGACCGGCACGCTGATGTTCGGAAGCGAGGACTGGCTGCTCGTGCAGACCAGCAGTGGCCCGATGCGCGTGCTCGTCGACGGCCACTCGACCATCACCTTGAACGGCCAGCCTGCGAACCTGCGCGACATCGCGGCGGGGGACCAGATCAGCGCGGTCGGGATGATGGGAGAAGGCGGCCTCGCGGCGACGCAGGTCACCGCGACCGGCAACGTCGCGGCGCAGGGCACGGGCTACTAGCAGACGGCCAAGCCGCGCGGCGGTGCGGAGGTAGCGGACTCTGTGCGGCAAAGCCGCACGGGCCGGCACTCCCGCACCGCCGCGCATTTGCTCGTCCCTTGGGGAAGCCTAGGTAGGCAAATTCATCCGGGGGTGGACGCATGGGTTTCGCGCCTGCACTGATGTTGACCGGCCTGCTCGCGGCCGGCTCCCTCCACGTGGCCTCTCCCGCCTGGCCGCCGATCGCCGTCGCCAAGGAGATCTCGCCAAGCGTCGTCGGCATCCTCAACCTGCAGGGGAGTCCGGACGGCCCGATGCTGACGCGCGGCTCCGGCTCCGGCCTGATCGTCCGCCCAGACGGCTACATCGTCACGAACGACCACGTCGTATCCGGCGCGTCGAAGCTACGCGTGATGCTGCCGGACGGCAAGAGCTTTCCCGCAGCCATCGTCGGCGAGGACCCCCTGACCGACCTTGCCGTCGTGAAGATCCCGGCGCAGGGGCTGCCCGCCTCGCGGCTCGCGTCGAAGCACATACCGACGGTGGGTGAGCTCGCGATCGCGATCGGCAACCCGATGGGGCTCGGCTTTGCGCGCAGCGTGACGGTCGGGGTCGTCTCGGGCATCGACCGCTCGCTCGGCCAGGGCTATGCCCAGCGGGCCTACGGCCTCATCCAGACCGACGCCGCGATCAACCCGGGCAACTCGGGCGGGCCGCTCTGCGATGCGCAGGGCGACGTGATCGGCCTGAACTCGGTGAAGATCAACTCGTTCGGCTTCGAGAGCATGGGCTTCGCCATCCCGGCGCCGCTCGTGGAGAAGGTGGCGCAGGCCCTGATCCGCGACGGCAAGGTGGCGCGGCCCTGGATGGGCATCTCGGCGACGGACGCCCCCGGGCAGAAGGTGAACGGGCACGTGACGCCAGGCATCGGCCTCACCGCCGTCGCCCCGTACGGACCGGCCGCGCGCGCGGACCTGCGGCCGCACGACGTGCTCTTGACGCTGAACGGGCGCCCGCTGCCGAACCTCTCCGCGCTCTACCGGCTGCTCGCGGACCTCAGCCCGGGCGACAAGGTACAGGTCACCTTGAGCCGCGGCGGGACGCTGCTGAGCCGGGTCGTCGTGCTGGAAGCGATGCCGGAGCACCCGCAGGTATCCTGAAGGTGGCGGTGCCCGCCCCGGCGAAGGCGCCCTTTGGGAGGCGGGCAGGTGGGGAAGATCGTGGTGCGTTCGCTCGGGCCGGTGCGCGGCGTCTGGCGGGAGGCGGCCGAGGAGTACCTCGTGCGCGTGCGCGGCCGCCTGCCGATCGCCTGGGAGGAGCAGGCGGAGGTCCGCGCGCCGCCCAGGGCGGGCCCCGCGGAAGAGGCGCGCGTGCGCGAGAAGGAGGCGCAGATCCTCTTGCGCGACCTTCCCGCAGGCCTGCGGCCGGTCGCGCTCGACCCGCTCGGGAGGAGCCTCGACTCCGAGGGGTTCGCGGAGCTCCTGCAGGGCTGGCGCTCTTCGGGGAGCCCGACCTACCTTCTGATCGGCGGGCACCTCGGGCTGGACCAGTCTGTGCGCGCGCGCAGTGCGCTGCTCTCGCTCTCGCCCCTCACGTTTGCGCACCAGATGGTGCCCGCGCTCCTCTTCGAACAGATCTACCGCGCGCAGACGATCCTCGATGGAGGACCCTACCACCGCTAGGCCATCTGCGGTTGGCGACGCGCGTTCAACTGGATACCATGGGGATACCCGGGCGATCCTTCCTGAGGAGAGCCCTGAGTCCCTCGAGAGAAGGATCTTGATGCAGCTCTCGGACCGCATGAAGGGCCTCGCCTTCATCCAGGTGAGGGCGGCGCGCGAGGCCGACGGCGGTCTTCTCGACTTCAGCCGCGACTCGCTGGGTGCGCTCGACCGCCTGATCGACCGCGACGTCTCGCAGAGGCCGCTGGATCCCGACGCGCTCTCGGAGGTGATCGGCGCCTACCTCGGAGAAACGCTCTGCCGGCGGCTCGGCGCAACCTGGGAGGAGACGGTGGCCGGCCCGCGCCTGCGCCTCGGCGGCCTCGTTCTGGACCCCCTCGCGCGCGCGCGCCTGCGCGTCACGCAGGGCAAGAGGCGCAGCCTCGAGCGCTACTTCGCCGAGGTGGAGCGCGCCCGGGCGAGAGGCCGCAGCGGCGAGGGGCTCGAGGATGCCTGAGCTCCACGCCCTCGTCGTCGGCAGCCTGAACATGGATCTCCTGCTCTCCGTCGCGCGTCCTCCCGCGCCGGGCGAGACCCTGCTCGCGCAGGCGGCGGAGCTGCAGCCGGGCGGCAAGGGCGCCAACCAGGCCGTCGCCGCGCGGCGCCTCGGCATCTCCGTGCGCATGCTCGGGCGGGTCGGCAGCGACGCCCTGGGCGACGGGCTGCTCGCGGCGCTCGGGCGCGAGGGCGTCCTGACGGACGCCGTGCTGCGCTCCTCAGGCATCTCGGGCATGGCGTCGGTCTCCCTCACGCCGGGCGGCGAGAACGCGATCGTCGTCGCCCAGGGCGCGAACCGGGAACTCTCGGCGCAGGACGTCCTGGATCTGCCCGCAGAGCGCTTTGCAAGCCGGGTCCTGCTCGCGCAGCTCGAGGTGCCCCTCGCCGCGGTGGAGGCGGCGCTTCGCCGCGGCCGAGAGCTCGGGGCGACGACGATCCTGAACCCCGCTCCCGCGCCGAAGGGCGGCCTGCCGGCAGAACTCCTGCGCGCCGCCGACTGGCTCGTGCCGAACGAGGTCGAGGCGGCGGGTCTCACGGGGGAGGCGCAGCCGGAGAGCGCGGCGCGGGCACTGCTCAAGATGGGGCCGCACGCCGTGATCGTCACGCTCGGGGCGCGGGGAGCGCTCGTCGCGACAGAGAGGGAGACGCGCCGCATCGCGGCGCCGAAGGTGGAGGCGGTCGACACGACGGGCGCCGGCGACACCTTCCTCGGAGCGCTCGCCTACTGGGTCGTACGGCACGGGGAGGATCCCTTCGGGGCGGCGGCCCTCGGCGTCGTTGCAGGTTCCCTCTCGACGCTGCGGCGCGGCGCGCAGGCCGGCATGCCGACCGCGGAGGAGCTGCGGGCGGCGGGGGCGCAGACCTGACAGGAGATGGCTCCTTAGGAGCAGGTGATATCACTTGAGCGTTGAAGTGTACCTCTTGCACTGGCTACAGTCCGGCACCCTCGTCCTTGGCCTCGGGGGCCTCGTGCAGGCCCTCTCACGGTGGGCGATCTGGATCGGCGCGCTCGGCGCCGCCGCGATCTTCCTGCTCGCGCCGCGGCGGGCGGAGAAGCTGCGGCGGGGCGCGTTCTACGGCCTCCTTGCGGGGGTGCTCGCGCTTGCTC
>JAJYTV010000001.1 GCA_021792885.1 Bacillota bacterium | reverse complement strand
TCCGATCTGTGCCCGCCGGGCCGATGCCGAAGGCGATGTCGTGCGTCTGGATCGCCTCGACGTAGGCCCGCTGCCCCGGCGTCTTCGGCCGGATCCCGCGGCCTCTCGTCGTCAGCACGATCGCCTCGGCGGGCTCGGAGCCCCCCTCGCGGCGCGCGCTGCGGATCGCCTGGCGCACGTCCGCCGGCCGAAGCTCCGTCCGCTGCGCCTGCTGCAGGAGTTCCGCGAGCACCCGCAGCACCGCCTCGCGGTCGCTCTCCTCGCCGGAGAGCAGGAGCGTGTTGCCGCGGCTTACGATATCGACGGGGAACGCCGCCTCGATCGCCCGCAGGTTCTCGTCCAGGTGGCCGTAGAGCACTGCGGCCGTCCGGTTGTCGGGCACCTCGAAGCGGCTTTCGAATTTCCGTTCACTCAATCCTGGGTTCTGCCCCCTGTCGCGGCCCGCGCGATATCGGTCTCCGCCTCGACACGCACCCGCACGGTAAGGAGGGTGCCCTGCCGCGTGTCCCGGGTCTGCACCAGCAGGACCTTCGCCTGCGGGAGCGCCTGCGCGAGCGCGTCGCGCGCGCTCTGCACCGCCTGGCTCTCGGCGAAGGCCGGCCGCACGGTCAGCCGCACGGGGCGCAGTTCGACATATGTCCGGCGCGTGACTTCGACGGAGAACCAGGGAATCCTCCACGTACGGCCTTGCACACGGCTTCGGCGGAACGGTGCCGAGGTGCCCTGCGGCGCCCATTCTCGCCCCCAGGGGAGGCGGATATACCAGCGCTGCGCCTCGCGGCCCGTGGCGAACTGGCGCGTCACAGAGAGCGCCACGGTGTACTGGTAGGTGCGCCAGACCCGCGCGAAGACCGTCCCCTGCGCCTGCCCGCCCCGCGGCATGATCAGCGGCTGCCCGGCGAGCACGGTCTCCCCCGCCTTCACCGCCGGCACTCCGCGCTCCACGACGACGCGCGTGACATAGCCGGACTCCTCGGCCGTGATCGGCCCGTAGGAGGGAGGGGCGGGCGCCTTGGGCGGCGCGAGCTGCGGTGCCGCGTAGATGAAGGCGCGCACGCCGTCGACGCGCACGGTGCAGAAGATCAGGCCAGGCACCTGGGAGAGGAGCTTCGTCCCGAGCGCCTGCGGGTGCAGCGAGAAGCGGTAGCGTCCGGGCGCGAGGCCGTCCCGGCGCGCGGCCGCAAGCAGCGCGCGCGCGGGGATGCCCGCCGGGCCCACGACCTGCACCTGCCAGACGACGCTCGACGCCGCCACATAGAGCGAGGCGGCGAAGAGCGGCAGGAGTAGCCGCCAGGGCCTGCGGCGCAGCGCGCGCAGCGCGAGCGGCCAGCCGCCGTGCCCCAGCACCTGCAGGCGGCCGCGCCCGCCGTGCAGCGTGCGGCGCAGGCGCAGCGCGTCGTCGAGCGGCAGTTCGAACTCGAGCGCGTCGCCTTCGGCGCGCAGCCTGCGGGCGCGCACGGCCGCCTCCTGCGCCGCGCGGAAGAGCGCGCCCTGGGATCCCCGAAAGCGCAGGCGCAGGAAGATCCCTTCAGCCACGGCGGTAGCGCAGCCCTTCGATGCGTCCCGTGACGAGCACGGCATCCTCCGACACGGCGCCGACCCGAAGGTCCGCCCCATAGATCAGGAGGTCGCCGATCTTCGTCGCCACGACGGCCTCGTCCTCATGGAAGGAGCGCACCCCGAGGTGGTTCTCCACGAGCACCTGCAGGTCGCCCAGCAGGCGCAGCCGGGGCAGGTCGAGCGTGACGTCCTCCGGCAGGTCGAGCCAGCGGCTCAGGGCATCGCGCAGGTCCGCCACCCCACCGTCCCCCCTTTCGCCTCCCTCCACGCTATGCCCTCCGAGGCGGGCCGATGCGGCGGCAGGACGGGCAGGGTCTGCGCTAGAATTGGGTTGTCTTGGAGGCGGAGGTGAGGTGTTGGACCCCTACAGACTCATCGGGGAACGGCTTCGAGAGGCGCGAAGGCGCGCGTCCTGCAGCCGGCGCGAAGTGCAGGAGCGCATGCGCAGGTGCGGCTTCCAGCTTTCCATCGCGAGCCTGAAAGACTTCGAGGACGGAAGGCGGATGAACCTCCGTTCGCTCTTCCAGCTCGCCGAGGTGCTGGACGTGCCCGCGGCGTCCCTGCTCGGGGTCGGCACGGCGGTCGGCGCCTCGGTCGCGGACCTGCACGACATCATCGCCGCGAGCGATCTGAACCCGCTGGAGCGCGAGTTCATGTTCGCCGGGCTCAACCATGTCGCGCTGCTGCGCAGCCAGGGCAGCACCGCGCTCGCCGTGAGCGCCGCGACAGGCCGCCCGCCCGCCACGGCGGGGGAGCTGCGCCGAACGCTCCAGGACCTCCTGGCGCACGGCGGCGCCTTCTCGCTGAAGGAGCTGCAGGCGATGCCACCGCTCTCCGGCGTCCCGGAACACCTGCTCCTGCGCGAGACGCAGGACATGGCGCGCGAGGGTGTCCTCCAAGCCGTGACCCACCGTCCCCTCCGCTTCTGCCTGCGCCCGGAGCGCATGCACGAGCTGGGAGACTGATCCGAAGACCATCCGGGAGGGATCGATGTGCAGAAAGTTCCGCCAATCGCGCCGAGTTCCGCGAAGGGCCCCCTCGGCGTGGTGCAGCTGCCGCGTCTTTGGTCCAAGGTGCTGCTCGACAAGAAGGGCCTCCTGCCCGAGGGCTACTCGGCCTGCGGCCAGGGCTTCGACCGCGTCGTGCTGGAGGGCCTCGGACTCGACCGCGAGCGCGTGCTCGCATTCCTCGACAAGGTCCCGACCTATGCCGCCTTCGAGGCGTGGGTCGTCCAGGAGCTCGGCGGCAGCGTGCCGCAGGAGAAGATCCAGCAGGTGAACGACTACATCCTCGGCCGCGAGTTCCCCGAGGACCGCCGCCGCGAGATCCTGCGCGGCGCGGGCTTCACCGGCGACGAGGACGTGCGCGTCGGCATCCAGCTGAACCAGCTCGACGACTGGGCGGAGTTCCACCGCTACCTGACGCAGGGCTGAGCAGCAGGGAGACCGGGGGGCGGGCCGCTCGGCCCGCCCCCCGCTGCAATCAACCGGTCCATCCTGGCAGGAGAAGGCACATCATCATGCACAAACTGATGGCCGCCGTCATCGGGATCGCAATGCTTGCGGCGGGCTGCGCCACAGCTGCGCCGTCCACAGCGCCACTCACGTACCCGGGCCAAGTGGACGGCATTGCGGTGCATCGCGTGCCCTGGAACCGCACCCTGCCCTACGCCACGCCATCGCTCTATATCCTGTGGCGCACGAGGGCCCCCTCTTCCTATCGGGTGTCGCCGAAGTCCGCCATCATCCGATCCTTGCAGCTGTGGCCAGCGCTCCGCAAGCTTGCGAAGGTCATCTACATCCAGCCTGCGGGCCTCGTTGGAGGCCATACCGGCGATCCGCGATCCGCGTACGTCGTGGAGGTCGCCGGACCGAACCTCGGATTCACCGGAGCCCCTCGACCGATCACGCCGCCGCAGATGGAGTTCGAGCTCTTCGTCGTGGACGGCCAAACGGGTGCAGCACAGGAGGACGTGGGCGGGGGCTGGCCACCAGAGGCGCTCACCACGGCGTGGATGCCGCAAGCGTACGCCGCGGTGGACGGCGCCCTCTATCACTTGGCGCCCGTGGCCTTCATCGACGCAAGCCGAGAGGTCGCCGCCGGCGATCTCGCCGATCAACCTTCGACCGGCGTTCTCATCACCTTCACCATCCAAAAGACGCAGACTCCCGTCGTCATCAAGGTGGCAGGCGCCGGGGAGCTGCATATCACCGGATTCAAGGGAGACCGTCTCGTCTACGTCGAGAGCCCGACGCTGGGAACGGGTACGTTCATGATCGGATCGGGCCGCATCACGTGGCAGCCCCGGTGAGCTGGAGACAAACCTGCAATCACGCAGAAGCGTCCTCTCGCACGCGATCGGCGGCATGCCGCAGGGCCGGGCGCATGGTTGCGCAAGTGGATGCATCCGCGCAGCGCCGGCCGCGGCATCCAGAACCCATGCCTCAACGGCGCGCCAGCACCGTCTCCTCGCTGACCGCAAAGCGCCAGCGGCCGTGGACGGCGCGCAGCGCCGCGGCACAGGCGTCGAAGAGCTCGTCCTCGCGCCGCTCCGCCTCCGCGATCGGCATCCAGCGGTGCAGTTCCGTGAGGACGCCCGTCTCGCCGAGCAGCGCGTAGAGCGCCTCGCCCGTCGTCACCTCGCCGTCGACCGACTCCTCCTCGCCGCGCAGCACCTCGAAGCCTGCGTCGCTCGCCGCCTGCGCCGCGTACACGGCGTCGGTGCGGGCGAGGAACTCGAGTCCGACGGAGGGCATCGCCTGGCGCACCTCGCGCGGGAAGGCGTCCTGCCAGCCCCGCGACGTCAGGAGGACGGCGCGGCCGCCGGGACGCAGGATCCGGGAAAGCTCCTGCAGGAGCCCGGCCATCCACTGGCGCACGGGCGTCGCCGGCAGCACCGCGAGGTCCACCGACCCGTCCGCGAACGGCAGGCTGCCGTCCGAGAGGCAGTGCATGATCGCGATGCGCCCGCCGAAGTCGTGCTGCACCTGCAGGAGGCGCCCCTGCGAACTGCCGCAGCAGATCGCCTCCGCGTCGCCGAGCCGCCCCTCGGATGCCCAGACCGCAAGCATGCCCGAGACGGATCCCACCTCGACCGCGCGGCGGATCGGCTGCAGCTGCTCGATATACCCCTGCAGGGCCCGCGCGCGCTCCGCGAGCGCGGGCATCGTGCGGTAGAGGCCGCGGCGCGCGTCGGTCGCGAGGTTGCGCGCCGACCCCTCGCGCATGAGGTCGCGCGCATGCTGCACGCCGGCGCTGCGGAACGCCTCCTCCAGCGCCACCGTCGCCGCGAGTCCGCGCTCCGTCAGCCGCAGCCCACCGCCCTCTCCGGGCATCGGCTCGATCTCCCCGAGCGCGAGCCCTGCCCGCAGCTCTTCCGTGAGGCGCCAGTCGCACCAGGGCCGGTGCAGGCGTCCGAAGACGAAGTCGTCGCCGCGCATCTCGCCGTAGTAGCGCAAGGCGCGGTAGTTGAGGAAGGTCGCGTGCAGGTAGTAGAGGCGTACGAGCGCGCCCGCCCCGCGTTCCGCGGCGAAGGCCGCGATGCGACGCACCGCCTCGTGCGCGGAGCCCACGGAAACGTCGAGGTTGCCGTAGCCCTTGGACTGGACGACGAGCGCCGTGCCGTTCCCGAGCTCGTGCAGTGCGACGCGCAGCAGCCCCTCCGACACGGGAACGCCCGAAAGATCGGGCAGGCGCCACTGCGCCGTGACGACCTCCCGGGCGAAGCTCTCCGCCCACTCGCGCAGGACGGTGAGCGCGTCGTCGTCAAAGCGCGCGCTCGCGACGCCGACGAGCGGGGGGTCGGTCCAGACGCCATGCTGCAGCGCCGCGCGCAACAGCGCATCATCCTCCGGCCCGATGCCGGATGCGAGCCTCGTCTGCAGCGCCATCCTAGCTCGCGCCGAGCGTGCGCTTCACGATCTCCTGCACGCGCTTGCCGTCCGCCCTGCCGCGCAGCTCCTGCATCACCGGTCCCATCACCTTGCCGAGGTCGCGCGGACCCTGGGCGCCGAGCTGGGCGATGCGCTCGCGCACGATCGCCTCGATCTCCACGTCCCCCAGCTGCGCCGGCAGGTACTCCTGCAAGACGGCGATCTCGCCCTCGATCTTGGCGACGAGATCTGCGCGCCCGGAACGCCCGTAGTCGGGCAGGACGTCTCTGCGGCTCTTCACCTCGCGCGTGAGCACGTCCAGCACCTCCGCGTCCTCGAGCGGGCGCCGGCGGTCGATCTCCACGTTCTTTACCGCGGCGAGCGCGACGCGAAGGACAGAGAGGCGGGCCTTGCCCGCCTCCTTCAAACGCATCGCTGCGCGCATGTCTTCCTCAAGCCGAGACTTGAGCAACGCTTCGGAACCTCCTAGCCGTGACGGCGCTTGCGCGCGGCCTCCGACTTCTTCTTGCGGCGGACGCTGGGCTTGTCGTAGTGTTCCCGCCTGCGCACCTCGGAGAGTACGCCGGCACGCTGGCATTGGCGCTTGAAGCGGCGAAGGGCTTGTTCCAACGTCTCGTTCTTGCCGACCTTGACTTCGGACATGGAGCCAAACCTCCCCTCGCGCCGACGCTAAATCTATCCGAGTATACGCACAGAACCTTTGGCCGTCAATGAACTAGCCTGGCGGCCAAGTCATCTGGCGGCCGGCGAGCAGGTGAACGTGCAGGTGACCGACCGTCTGCCCCCCGTCCGGTCCTGCGTTGACGACCAGTCGATACCCTGCTGGCCATATTCCACGCGCGCGGGCCAAATCCTGCGCAACTGCCGTCAGTTCGCCAATGATGCCGAACTCGGCGGCGGGGACGTCCTGGATCGACGCGTAATGCGCGCGCGGGATGATCAGGATGTGCGTCGGGGCCTGCGGGTTCAGGTCCGCAAACGCCAAGACGCGCTCGCCCTCGTGCAGGAGCCTCGCAGGAACGGTTCCGTTCGCGATGCCGCAGAAAACGCAGTCCATCGCCCCACCCCTCAAAGGGGGCGATTCTGCCTAGGCGCGCGGATTCCTCTCGGCGGCCCGCGCCAGTGCGAGGTCCACGAGCCGGGCGCAGAGCGCGTCGAAAGGCACTCCCGTGGCCTGCCAGAGCAACGGGAACATCGAAAAGCGCGTGAAGCCCGGGATCGTGTTGATCTCGTTCACGTAGACGCGGTCCGTGCCGCGCTCGAGGAAGAAGTCGACGCGCGCCATGCCCGCCGCGTCGATCGACTGGAAGGCGCGCACGGCGTAGCCGCGCATTTCCTCCGCGGCCGCCGCCGGCACCTTGGCCGGGATGTCGAGGCCCGACGAGCCGTCGTATTTCGCCTGAAAATCGTAGAATTCGCTCGAAGAGAGCACCTCGCCGACCACCGACGCCTCCGGGTGGTCGTTGCCGAGCACGCCGCACTCGATCTCGCGCGCGTCGATCCCCTGCTCGACGACGATGCGCCGGTCGTGCCGCGCCGCCGCGAAGAGCGCCGCGCCGAGCTCCTCGGGCCCTTTGGCGCGCGAGATGCCGACCGACGAGCCCATGTTCGCGGGCTTGACGAAGAGTGGGTAGCGCAGGCCCTCGAGCCGACGCGCGACCTCGTTGTCGTCGCCGAGCTCGCTGCGCAGGAGGAGGCGGTACGGCACGATCGGGAGGCCGGCCTGGGCGAACACCATCTTCATCACGGCCTTGTCCATCCCCACGGCCGACCCGAGCACGCCCGCGCCGACATACGGCACGCCCGCCAGCTCAAGGAAGCCCTGCAGCGTCCCGTCCTCCCCGTGCGGCCCGTGCAGCACCGGGAAGACGACGTCGACGCCCGCCACCTCCGCTGCCGCCTGCGGCACGGCGAGCTCGGTCGAGGCGGAGGCGCCCCCCTCGCCCGAGAGGGCCCTCAGCGGATCTCCGCCGACGAGGAAGCGCCCTTCGGAGGTGATGCCGACCGGAACGACCTCGAAGCGGGAAGGATCCAGCGCCGACAGCACGAACCGCGCCGACTGCAGCGAGACGCTGTGCTCCGCGGACTGCCCGCCGAACACGACCGCGACGCGAATGCGCGACAAGAACGCCACCCCCGCCCTTTCTATTCGGGCGCCCCAGGAGCCATTCCTAGGGCCGCCGGCACAAGATCGCCTGGAAGTCGCCCTCGACCTCCGTGCGCTCCACCCTGAAGCCCGCGGCGCGGCAGTCATCGAGGAAGCCCGGGTCCTCGCGCAGCACCCCGCCGAGCGCGGCGTGGCCGCCCGTGCGCACCGCCCCCCGCAGCTGGCCGAGCAGCGGGCGCAGCACCGTGCCGCTCAGGTTCGCGAAGAGGAGATCGGCCGGCCTCGCCCGCCGCGGCAAGGGGCCTTTGCGCACGTGCGCCCCAAGTGCGTTGCGGCGCAAGGTCTCGCGCGTCGCCTGAACGGCCATCGGGTCGAGGTCGTAGGCACGCAGCCGGCCCGCCCCGAACAAGAGCGCCGCCGCGCCGAGGATGCCGGTGCCGCAGCCGAGGTCGATCACGTCGTCGCCCGCCCGCAACGCCGAAAGGCCGGCGCGCAGGGTCGTGCGGGTCGATGCGTGGTCGCCCGTTCCGAACGCGGCGCCCGGCTCGATCCAGAGGATGCGCTCGCCGCCCCGGGCCGCATCGCTGGCCTCGGCCCAGGGCGGCGCGACGACGAGCCCCGGTGCGACGAGCACCGGGGTCACGCTCCTCCGGTAGTGCGCGACCCAGTCCTCGGTGGGCAGCTCCGCGAGCGACGCCTGCGCCGCGCCGAAGAAGGGCGCGACGCGGCGTGCGAGTGCCTCCTCGACCGCCCGCAGCATCTCCGCCGCTCCCTGCCCCGGCACGACCGAGAAGACCCGCGCGGGGCCCGAGCGCTGCGGCAGGGGGCGCACGTCGTCGCCGTCGACGGCCCAGGTGAGCCCATCGATCGCGACGCCCGGCGCCCCCTGCTCGCGCAGGATCTCGGCGACGGCCTCGACCGCCTCCGGCGCGCACGAGACCTCGAGCCGCAGGTCAGCGGAACGCGTCCTTGACCCGTCCGAAGAAGCCCTTGTCACCGTCGCCACCCCGGTTTCGCACTTCCTTCAGCCGCTGCAGGAGATCGCGCTCCTCCGAAGAGAGCCTGCGCGGAACCTTGAGCGCGACATGCACGACGAGGTCGCCCCGCCCGCCGCCGCGCAGGTGCGGCATGCCGCGGCCGCGCAGGTGGATTTCCTGTCCCGCCTGCGTCCCCTCCGGCACCTTCACCTTGACCTGCCCGTCGATCCCCTGCAGGTCGAACTCGTCGCCGAGCGCCGCCTCCGGGAAGCCGATCGAGAGCTCCACGTGCAGGTCGGAGCCCTCGCGCACGAAGCGCTCGTGCGGGTGTTCGCGCACAAAGACGTAGAGGTCGCCGGCCGGGCCGCCCCGCTGGCCGGGCTCGCCCTCGCCGGAGAGGCGCACCCGTGCGCCGTCCCCGACGCCTGGCGGGATGCGCACCTTGAGGCTGCGGGCGCGGCGCTGCCGCCCGCTGCCGTGGCAGGTCGGGCACGGGTCCTTCACCGTCTGCCCCGCGCCGTGGCAGACCGGGCAGGGCCGCGCGGTGACGAACCGCCCGAAGGCCGTGTCGCGCGCCTGCTGCACCTGGCCGGTGCCGCCGCAGCGCGCGCAGCGCGCGGGCTTCTCGCCGTTGCGGCCGCCGGTGCCCTGGCAGTCGGCACAGTTCTCCTGGCGCGTCAGGCGCACCTCGCGTTCGACGCCGTGGAAGCATTCCTCGAGCGACAGCTCCATGTCGACGCGCAGGTCCTCGCCGCGCGCCGGGCCGCTGCGGCGCTGCCCGCCCGCGCCGCCGCCGAAGAAGGCGTCGAAGATGTCGCCGATGTCGCCGAAGGGGCTGCCGCCGCCGCCGAACCCGCCGGAGAAGCCGCCCGCGCCGGGACCTGGCCCGTCCGCCGAGCCGAACTGGTCGTAGCGCGCGCGCTTCTCGGGATCCGAGAGGACGGAGTACGCCTCGCCGATCTCCTTGAAGCGCTCCTCCGCCTCCTTGTCGCCGGGGTTGCGGTCCGGGTGGTGGGTCCGCGCGAGCTGGCGGAAGGCCTTCTTGATCTCTTCTTCGGACGCCCCCCGCGGGACGCCGAGCACCTCGTAGTAGTCCTTCGCCATCAGCCGCGCCTCACTCTCGGGCCTTCGCGACCCGCACCATCGCCGGACGCACGACGCGCTCGTCGACGCGGTAGCCGCGGCGCAGCTGAGCCGTCACGGTGCCGGGAGGCAGGTCGCTCTCGTCCTCGGCGACCGCCTCGTGCAGCGCCGGGTCGAACGGCTGGCCCTGGGCTTCGATCGGCTGCGCGCCGAAGCGCGCGAGCACGGACTGCAGCGAGCGCTCCACGAGCGCGACGCCGGTGCGCAGCGGGTCGTCCTCGGATGCGGCCGCCAGCGCGCGCTCGAGGTCGTCGGCGAGCGGCAGGAGCGCCGAGACGGCCTCCTCGCGCACGCGCGCGCGCAGTTCCTGCTCCGCGCGCACCTGCCGGCGCCGGAAGTTCTCGAAATCCGCGAGCAGGCGCAGGTTCTGCTGCTCGAGCTCGGCGATGCGCCCCTCGGGGCCCGCAGCGCCGCCCGCCTCCTCGGCGGGCCCTTCGCGCAGTTCCTCGTCCTGCGCCTCTTCCTCCGGGCGGCTCTTCTCGCTCAGGTCGGTTCCCTCCAAGCCGGCGCCCGGCGCCATCCGCCGGGCGCCCTCAGTTGATCGCCTCGTCGAGCGCCTGCCAGACCTCCTGCGCGAGCGCGAGCGCCCGTGCGTAGTCCATGCGCTTGGGTCCCACGAGTCCGAACCGGGCGACGATCTCGCCGCCGCGCGCGACCCCGAGCGTCACGATCGAGAGGTCATGCGCGAGCGGCAGCGGGTTCTCCTGGCCGATGCGGACCTGTACGCCCTCGCCCGCGCCGTTGCGCAGGAGCTCCCCGAGCGTCGACTGCTGCTCGATGAGCTGGATCGCCGCCCGGATGCGCTCTGCCTCGCGGAACTCCGGCTGGCTCAGGAAGTGGGACGTGCCGGCGATGCGCAGCCGGTCCGCGTCGGTCGGCGTGAGGCAGTCCTCGAGGAACTGGATCAGCTCGTCATAGATCCGGCCGTTCAACTCGCGCGCCACCGTCTCCAGCAGCGAGCGGTTGATCTTCTCCACCGTGAGGCCGCGCAGGCGCTCCGAGAGCTCCTGCAGCGTGCGCCGCAGGCTCTCCGGATCCGATCCCTGCGGCACTTCGATCATGCGGTGCTGCACGTAGTAGTCGGTCACGAGCACGAGGGCCATGCGCCCCTCGTCGGCCGGCAGCGCCTCGATCCGCTTGAGCACGGCCCGCTGCATCTCCGGCCCGACCGCGAGCGTCATGAAGTCCCCCGCATGGCTCAAAAGCCGCATCGTCTGCGCGATCAGGTACTCGATCTCCCGCACGCGGCTGAGGTACAGACCCTGCACCTGCACGACGTCCTGCTCCGTCAGCGGCGTCGGCTGCATCAGCCGGTCGACGTAGAGGCGGTAGCCACGGTCGGACGGCACGCGTCCGGCCGACGTATGGGGCTTGTCGAGCAGCCCCAGGGCCTCGAGATCGGCCATCTCGTTGCGGATGGTCGCCGAACTCACGCCGAGGTTGTGCGTGCGGGCGAGCGTGCGCGAGCCGATCGGCTCCGCCGAGGCGACGTAGTCTTCGACGATCGCGCGAAGCACCTGCCGTTTGCGCTCGTCGAGCAACACCTGCAGCGCCCCCTTAGCACTCAGCATAGACGAGTGCTACATTGACCCTAGCATGCAAGCAAAACGGCTGTCAAGCGAGGAAGGGCGCCGCGACGCGGTGCAGGAGCCAGCGCCCGCGCGGCGTCGGGCGCACCCAGCCCCTCTCGCGGGCGAGCAGCCCGTCGCGCAGGAGCGCCTCGCGCACGCCGGGGTAGGCCGCGTCGAGCGGGCGGCCGAAGCGGCGCGCGAACGCCGCGAGCGAGAAGCCTTCCGCGAGGCGCAATCGCAGGTAGACCCACTCGCCCATCCGCGCCTGCGGCGAGAGCGTCTCCTCCCCCTCGACCGCCTCGCCGCCCCCAGCCGTGCGCCGCAGGTACTCCCCCGGCGCCGAGACGTTCCAAAAGCGCCGCCCGAAGAGGTGCGAGTGGGCGCCGGGGCCGAAGCCGCGGTAGGATCCCTGCAGCCAGTAGAGCATGTTGTGCCGGCTCTGGCGGCCGGGGCGCGCGAAGTTCGACACCTCGTAGCGCGTGAGTCCTGCCTGCGCGCAGGCGCCCTCGATCAGGTCGCCCGCGCGCACGACCTCCTCCTCCGGCGGCAGCGGCAGCTCCCCCCGCGCCGCGAGGGCGCCGAAGAGCGTCTTCTCCTCGAGTTCGAGGGCGTAGGCCGAGAGGTGCTCGATCCCCAGAGCGAGCGCCTCCTGCGCGCTTTTGAGCGCGTCCTCGGGCGTCTCCCCGGGAAGACCGTAGATCACGTCGAGGGAGAGGTTCGCAAAGCCCGCGGCGCGCGCCATGCGCACGGCCTGCCGCGTCTCCTCAGGCGTGTGCAGGCGCCCGAGGCGCCGTAGCGTCTCCTGCGAGAAGCTCTGGGCACCGATCGAGAGGCGGTTCACGCCGGCCGCGCGCAGCCCCTGCAGGGACGCGGGGTCGAGCGTTCCCGGGTTGCACTCGAGCGTCACCTCCGCGCCGCGCGCGACCTCGTAGCGCTCCCTGAGCGCCGCGAGGATCCGTGCGATCTCCTGCGGCGAGAAGAGGCTCGGCGTGCCGCCGCCGAAGAAGATCGAGGCGATGCGCCCCTGGCGGTCCTTGCCGGGCGCGGCCTCGATCTCCCGCGCGATCGCCCGGGCCATCTCGGCCCGTGCGCCCTCCGCCCGCGGCAGGCGGTAGGCGTTGAAGTCGCAGTAGTGGCACTTGTAGGGACAGTACGGCAGGTGGACGTAGGCGCCCAAAAGTTCAGTCACCGCGGCGCAGGACGGCCATGAACGCCTCCTGCGGCACCTCCACCTGGCCGAGGCGGCGCATCCGCTTCTTGCCTTCCTTCTGCTTCTCGAGGAGCTTGCGCTTGCGCGTGATGTCCCCGCCGTAGCACTTCGCGAGGACGTCCTTGCGCAGCGCCCGGATCGTCTCGCGCGCGAGGACGCGGCCGCCGACGGCGGCCTGCACCGGCACGTCGAAGAGCTGGCGCGGGATCACCTCGCGCAGCTTCTCGCAGACGGCGCGGCCCTGGGAGGGGGCCTCGTCGCGGTGCACGATGAAGGAGAGCGCGTCGACCGCCTCTCCGTTCAAGAGCACGTCGACCCGCACGAGATCGCCCGGGCGGTCGCCGGCCAGCTGGTAGTCGAGCGAGGCGTAGCCCCGCGTGCGCGACTTCAGCTGGTCGAAGAAGTCGTACATGATCTCCCCGAGCGGCAGGAGGTAGCTCAGCACGGCGCGGTCCGGCGAGGGGTAGTCGATCGTCTTGAACTGGCCCCTGCGTTCCTGGCAAAGCTCCATCACCGGCCCGACGAAGCTCGTCGGCGCGATCACCGTCGCCTCGACGTAGGGCTCCTCGATCGCCTCGATGCCGCGCTCGGGGCGCAGGGCGGCGGGGTTCTCGATCCGCTCGACCGCCCCGCCCTGGTAGTGCACCGTGTAGACGACGCTCGGCGCCGTCACGACGAGGTCGATGTCGTACTCGCGCTCGAGGCGCTCCTGCACGATCTCGAGGTGCAGGAGCCCGAGGAAGCCGCAGCGGAAGCCGAAGCCGAGGGCTCCTGAGGTCTCGGGCTCGAAGGAGAGCGCCGCGTCGTTGAGCTGCAGGCGCTCGAGCGCCTCGCGCAGGAGGTCGTACTTGCTCGGCTCGCTCGGGTAGAGGCCCGCGAAGACCATCGGGACGGCGGGCCGGTAGCCCGGCAGGGGCTCGCCGGCGCCGCGCTCCGCGCTCGTCACCGTATCGCCGACGCGCGCGTCGCGCACGTTCTTGATCGCCGCGGCGAAATAGCCGACCTCCCCCGTCGCGAGCCGGTCGGCCGCCGTCGGTGCGGGCCGGAAGGTGCCGAGGTCCGTCACCTCGTAGGCGGCCCCCGTCGCCATCAGGCGGATGCGCCCGCCGAGCCGCAGCGCGCCCTCGACGACGCGCACGTGGCACACGACGCCGCGGTAGGAATCGAAGTGGGAGTCGAAGATCAGCGCCCGCAGCGCCGCCTCCTCCTCCCCTGAGGGCGGCGGGACGCGCTCCACGACCGCCTCGAGGATCTCCCCGATGCCGGTGCCCTCCTTCGCCGAGGCGAGGACGGCGGAATCCGGGTCGAGGCCGATCTGCTCGAGCTCGCGGCGCACGCGGTCCGGATCGGCCTGCGGCAGGTCGATCTTGTTGATCACGGGGATGATCTCGAGGTCGTGCTCCAGCGCGAGGTAGAGGTTCGCGAGCGTCTGGGCCTCGACGCCCTGCGCCGCGTCGATCACGAGCAGCGCCCCCTCGCAGGCCGCGAGCGAGCGCGAGACCTCGTAGGAGAAGTCGACGTGGCCCGGCGTGTCGATCAGGTTCAGCTCGTAGCGGGAGCCGTCCGCCCGCACGTAGTCGAGGCGCACGGCCTGCGCCTTGATCGTGATGCCGCGCTCGCGCTCGAGGTCCATCGAGTCGAGCACCTGCTCTTGCATCTCGCGCGCCGCCAGCGTACCCGTCGCTTCGATCAGGCGGTCCGCGAGCGTCGACTTGCCGTGGTCAATATGGGCGATGATGCAGAAGTTGCGAATCGCTTGCTGCCCCTTCAAGCCTTGGCTCTCCGCCTTCCGTCGTTGCCGCCCTGGGCATGATGTCCCTTTACGGTAGCATGGGGCCCTCAAGCCGTCAAAAGCGCCCTCCGCCCGAGGGCAGGAGTTCCGCCCGGGGGCCGGGAACTTCCTAACGCAATCTGCCGGGAGGGCCGCCACACCTTGCACGAGCTATTCCACGCTCTTGCCTTCTTCCTGCACCAGGTCGCCGACGAGAACCGCATGCTGGTCACAGCCGCCACGGCGATGGCGGCCGCCCAGGTGATCAAGTTCATCGTGTCCTCGGTGCGCGCGCGCACCATTCTCTCCGAGCGCCTGTTCAGCTCGGGCGGGATGCCGAGCTCCCACTCGGCGATGGTCACGGCGCTCGCGGCGGCCGTCGGCAGCACGCACGGATGGCACTCGGACCTCTTCGCGGTCGTCGCCGTCTTCTCGACGATCGTGCTCTACGACGCGGTGAACATCCGCTACGCGGTCGGTCAGCAGGCGCGCTTTTTGAACTCCTTCCTCGGGCGCGGCGACGACCCCGAGTTCAAGGAGCAGCTTGGCCACACGCCGCAGGAGGTCGTCGCCGGCGCCGTGCTCGGCGTGATCGTGGCACTGCTCTACTATATCTAAGGAGGAATCCCTTTGGACCCTGCAGCCTACCTCGCCGCACACCGCGAGGAGCAGCTTGCTGCGCTCTTCGCGCTGCTCTCGATCCCGTCCGTCTCGACGGAGCCCGAGCGCGCGCCCGACGTGCGCCGCGCGGCAAACCACCTCGCGGACTTCATGCGCGGGATCGGCCTCGAACACGTCGACCTTTACGAGACGGGCGGCCACCCAGTCGTCTACGGCGACCATCTGCACGCCCCGGGCCGCCCGACGGTCCTCGTCTACGGCCACTACGACGTGCAGCCCCCCGACCCGCTCGCGCTCTGGGACACGCCGCCCTTCGAGCCGACCGTGCGCGACGGGAAGATCTACGCCCGCGGCGCGACCGACGACAAGGGCCAGATGATGATGCACCTCTTCGTCGCCCAGGGCATGATCGCGCAGGGCGACCTCCAGGTGAACCTGCGCTTCTTGATCGAGGGCGAGGAGGAGATCGGCTCCGCGAACCTCGCGCCGTTCGTCGCATCCCACAAGGCTCTGCTCGCCGCCGACTACGTCGTCGTCTCGGACACCTCGATGCTGCGCGAGGGCGTCCCGGCGCTCTGCGTCGGCCTGCGCGGCATGTGCGGCGCCGAGTTCACGCTGCGCACGGCGGAGCACGACCTGCATTCGGGCCTCTTCGGCGGCGCGGTGCCGAACGCGGCCCACGAACTCGCCTCCCTGATCGCGACCCTGCACCGGCCCGACGGCAGCGTCGCGGTCGAGGGCTTCTACGACGGCGTGCGGGAGTTGACGCCGGCAGAGCGCGACCAGTTCGATCGGCTCGGCTTCTCCGACGAGGAGTTCCTCGCGCAGTCCGGCGCCTTCGCCCTCTTCGGCGAAAGCGGACGCACGACGCTCGAGCGCGTCTGGACGCGCCCGACGCTCGAGGTGAACGGCATGTGGTCCGGCTTCCTCGGCGAGGGGCGCAAGACGGTCATCCCGTCCGAGGCGCACGCGAAGATCACCTGCCGGCTCGTCCCCGACCAGGACCCGGCCAAGGTGGCGGCGGCGCTCGAGACGCATCTGCGCCGCCACGCCCCCGCGTGGGTCCAGCTCGAGATCGCGACCGGCGCGGGCGACGGCGGCTACCTCGCGGAGCCGGGGCACCCGGCGCTCGCCGCGGCCCGCTCCGCCCTGCGCGCGGCCTACGGCAAGGACCCGGACGAGATCCGCATGGGCGGCTCGATCCCCGTCGTCACGATGTTCCGTGGGCTGCTCGGCCTGCCGACCCTCCTGATGGGCTTCGGCCTGCCGGACGAGAACCTGCACGCGCCGAACGAGCACTTCTCCCTGGAGAACTTCTCGAAGGGCATGGTCGCGCTCTGGCACTTCTACCAGAGCGCCTGACCGCGTGACGAGCCGGGGCGGGCCCACACTGCGGGCCGCCCCGGCTCGTCCTTTCTGCTAGCGTCGCTTCGAAGCCGATGTTGATGCCCGCGTAGGGCCCGCCGCGCACCGCGCGCAGGAGCGCCGCGAGCAACGCGCGCGTTCGCCCGGGGCTTCGCAGGGCCCTGTCGAGCTGCCGCGCGTCGAAGTCGGTCTGTCGTTCGAGCCGCAGAGGTAGGGCTGGGGGCCACGTGTCGCGCGAGCCCAAGCGCCTGCGCCGGCACCTGCACGCCGCCCTGGGGCATGATCGTCGCGGCGTCGAAGCTGACGCTCGCCCAGCGGCCGAGGTGCTAGGACCAGTCGGCGAGAGACTCGCCGCTGTCGCAGAAGACGACGGAGCCGGTTGCGGCGCCGCGGGCCGCCGCAGCAGGTGCGGGATCACACCGGCGAGCGCCAGTGCGAGGGCCGCGATGAGAAGCCGAACGCGGCCGGAGGGAGTCTCCCTCCGGCCGCGACCCATGGGACTGCGCTTACGCAAGCTCAGGCGAGCGTGCGCTCGAGCTCCTGGCGCAACTGGTTCTTCGGCCGGTAGCCGACGAGGCGGTCCTTCAGGCGCCCGCCGTCGAACACGGCGAGCGTCGGGATGCTCATGATGCCGTACTGCGACGCGATCTGCGGGCTCTCGTCGACGTTCAGCTTGACGACCTTGAGGCGCTCGCCGAACTCCCCCGCGAGGTCCTCCACGACGGGTGAGACCATGCGGCACGGGCCGCACCACTCCGCCCAGAAATCGACGAGCACCGGACGGTCCGCGCCGAGCACCTCCGTCGCGAAGGTGTCCTCGGAAACGCTGCCTACCGTAGCACCCAAAGCTTTTCCCTCCTGCGGGCGGCCAGCCGTCCGCTCGGCGGCGGCCAACCTGTATCGCCATGCTACCCTCGCATGGAGGAAAGGTCAAGGCGATGCGCCTCCCCCGCCGAAGTAGGCGACGATGGCCTGCACGACGTAGCGGATCGCGCGGTGCGCCTCCTGCGGCGTCGCCTGCGGGCCGCCGATGTCGAGCGTCAGGATGGTCGGCGAGTACTCCTGGTTCAGCCGGTCCGGCGACTGCGCGATGCCGGCGAAGATGCCCGGCGCGGCCTCCTGCAGGTAGCCGCCCAGGCTCTTCGCGAGCGAGAGGTTCTTGTGCCAGTTCTTGTCCGGCAGGCTCGCGCTCGTGCCGACGACGAGCGAGATCGCGGCGATCTTCGTCCTGCCCGCGGTGCGCACCGCCGCGGTCGGCGGGTAGGCCGGCCGCTCGATGTCGAGCACGATGCCGGCGCCGGGCGCCGCCTGCAGGAGGCGCTGCACCGTCTGGCCGGACTTGAGGTAAGCGCCGAGCTCCCCTTCCCCGTCGTTCACCGTGTTCGCGAAGAGCGTCGGCACGCCCGCCTTGCCGAGCGCCTGGGCGAGGGACTGGGCGAGCCCGAGCGCGTCCTCGCCGCGCTTGGCGGAGGTCGGAGGCGGCGCCTGTGACGGAATCGGCTTGCCCGTGTACGCGCCGAGCCCCTCGGTCGAGTAGATCGCGACGAGCGGCTGGCCGTGGCCGTAGAGGATCTGTCCCGCGCTCGCCTGCGGCGCGGGGGGTGTGGCCTGCACCCCGCCGATCTGCTGCAGCCAGCTCGTGAGCGGCTGGCCCGAGGGCGACTGGGCGCGCAGCGCGAAGCCGAAGCCCGCGTAGGCGGTCGAGAAGAGCGTCGTCGGGTCGTGCGGCGCAATGCCGATGAAGGTGTAGTCGAGGAAGGCGGCGATGCGCGCCCCGGTCGCCCCGAGCGGCGCCTTGATCGGCTGCGCGAGGCCGAGCGACGGCACGCCGACGCCGAGCAGGTAGCGCAGCGTCGACGAGGGCAGCGGGATGGCCTGCGGCGGCTGGCGCGACCAGGTCCCGGGCGTCGCGAGCGCGGGCGCGACCGCCCCTCCGCCCGCGTAGAGCAACAGCGCCGCCAGCAGCAGAAACGGCCACAAGAAGAGCCGGCCCAGGCGCGAGACGTGCACCACCCCAAGGCGACGCGCCACCGCCAGACCACCCCCATAGCCTGTATGCGCGGGCGGCGTACCTGAGAATGTCCCGTCGCGTCTCTCGGGGCCGTGGCGGCGCAACGCCGGCGAGCCTATCCCGGCCTGCGGCCCTCCTGCATGCGCAGCACGTAGGCGTCCTCGAGAGACGGCTCGCGCAGGAGCCCCCGGGGCTGGCGCGCCCCGCGAGCCTGCAGCGCATCCCGGCGGCGTCCGCAACCTCTGCCACGCGGGTGTACCCGGCGGGCAGCGAGAGCTCCCTGACCGCACCCACGGCCGCCACGACGAAGTCGGCGACGGTGCCTTCGTAGGCGACCGACCCGCCCGTGAGCAGGGCGACGTTGCGGCAGGTCTGGCTGATGTTCTCGACGATGTGGGTGCTCAGCAGCACGAGGCGCTCCGTGGCGAGACCCGAGATTGCGCAAGCGGATGCGCTCCTCGGGATCGCGCCCGCGGTGGGCTCGTCGACGACGCGTAGCCCCGGATCTGAGAGCAGCGCCTGCGCCATCCCCACGCGGCGGCGCATGCCGCCGGACAAGCCGCCGAGACTTCGGTCCGCCTCGCGCGGCCGCCTAGCGAAAGGTTCAATGCAGGCGCTTTGCGGCGCAGTCCGCCCGGGGGCGGCGCCAAATCGCCGCAAGATCGCGGCTGGCCGTTGCCGTGATGACGTGCGCATGCTAGAATGCGTTGTCGGAGGTGGAGACGTTTGGCCAACATCAAGTCCGCGAAGAAGCGGGCTGTATTGTCGGAGGTTCGTCGGCTTCGCAACCGCACGGTCCGTTCGACGGTACGCACGGCTGTCCGTCGCTTCGAGCGGGCGGTGGCCAACAGCGACGCGGCTGCCGAGAGCGCTGCGACATTCCGCGAGGCCTGCCGCCAGCTGGATCGGGCGGTCACCCGCGGTGTGATGCACCGCAACGCGGCAGCGCGCAAGAAGTCGCGCCTCGCCAAGAAGCTTTCGCTGCACGCCTGAATTGCAAGATGCGCGCCCCGGCGTTGTCCGGGGCGCGCGGCGTTTGCTGCCCTCTTCTAGCCGTTGCCCCGCACCGCGGTAATCAGTCCCAACAGCAGCGTCGATTCGGCGGCGCCGCCGCTCTTGAGTCCGATGTCGCAGCGCAGGAGCGCCCGCAGCGCCGCCGTGACGTCCGCGGGCAGCCAGCGCCGCGACGCGTCTTGGATCTTGCGCGCGACGAACGGGTGCACGCCGAGCTGGGCTTGCCACTCCTGCGGCGCGACTCCCTGCGCGCGCAACGCGAGCGCGCGCGCGAGCAGCCGCACCTGCCGGGCCGCGAGCGCGACGAGCCCGATCGGCGACTCGCCCTGCAGCAGAAGGCGCGGCACGGCGGCCGCGATGCCGCCGGGATCGCGGCCGAGCAGCGCATCGGTGAGCGCAAAGACCTTGAGCTCGCCGCCGGGCGGCGCCGCCCAGCGCGCGACCTCCTCGGAGATCGGCTGGCCGTCCGCGCAGAGCGCGCCGGCCGAAAGCGCCCCGCGTAGGGAGAGGAGGTCGAGCGCGCTCTCTTCGTAGGCCCGCCCCGATTGCGGCGTCAGCACCGTGCCCTCCGCCGCGGCGAGGTGGCGCACCCAGGCGCCGTACTCACGCTCCCCGGGCGGCGAGGCGTCCACGAGGCCCCCGCGCTCTTGCGCAAGGCGCACCGGCCGCAGCCGGCGGTCTGCCTGCGGCGCGAACACGAGCAGCCGGTCCTGGGCCGCCGGCGCCGCCTGCAGCGCGCGCTCGAGCGCCGCGAGTTCGGCGTCGCGCTCCTTCGTCGCGCGCGCGTTCGGCGCGAGCGCCTCGACACCCCAGGCGACGACGAGCCGCGGCGTCCCGAACCAGGACGGCGTCTCCCAGAGCTCGACCGCCTCGCGCAGCTGGCCCGGTCCCGGCCCGACGCGCGACTCGTCGACAGGCTCGCTGGAGAGCACCTGCCGCGCGCGCTCCGCGAAGAAGGCCTCCTGACCCGCGACAAGCACGACATGGTGCTCGAGGGCGGCTCCCAGTTGACGCTCGAACGCCTCGGGAAGCATCACGGCCACCTCCGCTGCTAGATTCGCGCAGCGGACGGCGCTTCCTCCGCTAGTCCCAGAGCGTCGGCTGCACCACAAAGACGCGCACCGGCGGCAGGGCCTGCGAAAGGCTCTGCGCGAGCTCCTCCATGCGGTAGGGCTTGAGGATCACGCCGGTGAAGCCGTAGCGCTCGTAGTGCACCAGGACGTCGCCGCTCGCATAGCCGCTCGACACGATCAGCGGCAGGTCCGGCTGCATCTCGTGCAGGCGCTGGGCAGCGACCTCCCCGCCGGTGCCTCCCGGCACCGTGAGGTCGAGGATCGCAAGGTTGACCTGCGTTCCCGCCGCCTCCGCCTCGACGAACCGGCGCACGGCGTCGTCGCCGTCGACCGCCGGCACGACGTCGTAGCCGAGCCGGCGCAGCATGCGTTCCGCGACCTGCAGCACACCGGGGTCGTCGTCCATCAGCAGGATGCGCCGCACGGCAGCCCCGATCTGCGCGGCCGGCCGCTGCGGCCCCTGACGCACCGGCAGCGTCAGCGAGAAGGTCGTTCCGATCCCGGACTCGCTTTCGACCGCGATCGCGCCGCCGTGCTTCTCGATGATCGCGCGGCTTGACGCGAGCCCGAGGCCGTGGCCGCGGTGCCAGGTGGTGAAGTAGGGGTCGAAGACGTACGGCAGGTCGCGCTCCGGGAATCCCTTGCCCTCGTCGGAGACGCGCAGCGCGATGCCCTCTTCGGTCTGGCGGGCCTCCACCCGCACGGTGCCGCCCGACGGCATCGAGCCGGCCGCGATGATCAGGATCTCCTCGAGCACCTGCTGCAGCGCCTCCGGACTGATCGCGACGGCGGGCATGCGCGCGGGGATGCTCACGTCGCAGCGCACGCGGCGGTCGCCGATCGACCGCTTGCGCGCCTTCGCGACGACCGCCGCGAGATCCGCCTGGCCGGGGGCCAGGACATCGCCGCCGCTGATCGCGAGCAGCTGGCGCGTCAGGTCCTTCGCCCCGAGCGACGCCTCCTCGATCGCGGCGAGCGCGTCGGCGAGGTCCGTGCGGTCCGCCGCCGCCTCGCGCGCCAGGGAGAGGTTGCCCAGGATCACGGTGAGGAAGTTGTTGTAGTCGTGCGCGATCCCCCCGGCCATGCGGCGCAGCAGTTCGCTGCGCCAGGCCGCCCTGCGGTCCTGTTCCTCCTGCAGGCGCACGCGCAGGTCGTGGATCGTGCAGACGAGGCCCGTCATCTCCCCGTCCTGTGCGCGCAGCGCGGCGTAGGAGACCTGCAGGTGCATCGTGCGGCCGTCGGGGTGCTGCAGCGAGCGCTCGACGGGCGGCACGCGCCGGCCTCCCCGGATGACCTGGGCGGCGACAGACTGACCCGGAGGGATCTCCCTGCCGTCGATCTGCCGCAGCGGCACGCCGCCGAGCGCCGGCTCGGAGAAGTCGATCCGCTCTCCGATCTCTACCCCGAAATGGCGCATCGCGGCGTCGTTCGCATAGACGACTTCGCCCCGCGCGCTGTAAACGACCAGGCCGTCCGCGACGGCCTCCAGGGCCTCGCGCAAGGTGGGATCCTCCCTTTCGAGCGAGCCCGTGGGCGGTTCCCCGTTGGGTGCGGACTCGATGGCCTTCGGTGCGGCGCTTCCCCATGGCACGATCGATGCGATGCGCATCGCACCTCCGCGCCGCAGCTGCGATAGCTTCCACGCGATTGGGGCCGTCAAGGCGGCCGCGACGAGCATGAGTTGTTCGGTCGGAACCGTGGCAAACGAAGTCAAGGACGCTAGCCCCCCAAGCACAAACCGAGCAGACAGGAACCGCCCCTTGGACAAAAAGAGGCGAAGACACCCGATAGGAAGAGGATAGTGCCTGCGCCCGCGCGATTGTTGTCGAAAAACGGCTTGTCGAATGATTCTGGTTTCGCGCCGCTTTACTTTCGGCGAAGCGCCCTGATCCTGCCGCACGAGACCCGCCACGAAGCCTCGCCGCGGCCCCAGAAGGCCTTTTGGCGCTCCGGGAGAAGACTTCCCCCTGGGAGGGACCGCCATGTTCCGGGAGATCGCCCCGGGCCTCTACTTGCAGCCCTCGCTGCTGTACCAGACGCAGTGCGCCGTGCTCGCGGACAGGTCGGGCGTGATGTGCATCGATCCCGGGTTCTTCGAAGAGGAGATCCTCGCCGCACGCTCCCTTTCGGTACGCCTTGCCCGCGAGGCAAGAACACCGCTGCGCGTTCTTCTCACCCATTCCGACTTCGACCACATCGCCGGCGCACCCGCCTTCCCGGACGCGGCCGTCGTGACGCACGCGACCTGGGATGAGCGGAACGAGGCGCGTGCCCGCGACGCGCTGCGCCGCTTCGACGGCGAGCACTACATCGCGCGGACCATGCCGCTCACCGGGCCCGTCCGCCGCGACATCGCCATCGCGGCAGACGGCGAGGAACTCGGCGAGTGCCTCTTGTACCACACGGACGGGCACACGTCCGACGGGCTCGCGCTCTTTCACCGCCCGACGCGCGCCCTGATCGTCGGCGACTACCTCTCGGACTGCGAATTCCCGTTCATCGATGTGGGCGCACTGCGCTACCGCGCGACGCTGGAGAAGTTCCAAGGGCTCCTGGCGTCGCTCGGCCCCGCGCTGCTCGTCTCCCAGCACGGCACCCCGGCGCTCGGCAGCGTGGCGATCGCGGCGCGCCTCGACGAGTCGCGCCGCTACCTCGACGCCCTCCTGCAAGCGTCCGCGCAGAGCGACACCCCTGCGGAGGCGGCCCGGCGCAGCGCGGGAGCCTGGCGCGGCGCGATCCCCGATTACCTCTACGAGCGCCACCTCGAGAACGCGCGCATCGCGCTGCGCGACCTCGCGGGCGCATGACCTCAGCCGACCTCGATCGTCACCTTGCCGCGCGCGCCGCTCTGCAGCACCGCGCGGTGCGCCTGGGCGGCGTCTTCCAGCGGGAAGCTCTTCCCGACGACCGGCGTCAGCGTGCCGTCGCGCAGGCCCGCGACGATCTCGCGGTGCAGGCGGCCGAGCTCCTCGTCGTCGAGCAGGAAGAGCAGCACGCCGTGCACGCTGCCGCCCACCGACATGAGCATGCGCGGCTGGATCTCCGCCGGCCCGCGCGCGCCGATCACGGCGACGCGCCCGCCCGGCGCGAGGAGTTCGAGGTCCTGGCCGAGCCCCTGATGCGCCGCCACGTCGATCACCACGTCGAAGCCGTGCCCGCCGGTCGCGGCGCGCGCTCCCTCCTTGTCGTCGTGCGAGAGCGCTGCGTCCGCCCCGATCTCGCGCAGCATCTGGAGCCCCTCGGGCGTGCCCGCCGTCGCGACCGAGCGCAGGCCGCGCGCCTTCGCAAGCTGCACCGCGGCAACGCCGACGGCGCCGCTGCCGCCCCGCACGAGCAGCCAGTCGCCGGCGCGCGCAGATGTGCGGCGCAGCGCGTAGAGGGCCGTCGCATAGGGAATGCCGAGCGCCGCACCCTGGGCGTACGAGATGCGGGCAGGCAGCGGGTGGGCGGCAGCGGCGGGACAGGTGCAGTACTGCGCGTAGGTCGCGCCCTGCGTCACGTAGACGCGGTCGCCAGCGCGCAGCGAAGAAACCCCCTCGCCGACCGCCTCGACATCCCCTGCCCCGTCGCCTCCCGGCGTGTAGGGGAGATCCGGCAGGCGCGCGTAGTTGCCGGAGCGCACGTAGGTCTCCACCGGGTTCACGCCGGCCGCGCGCAGCCGCACGAGCACCTCTCCCGGACCCGGCGCCGGCGTCGGGATCTCCTCAACCTGCAGCACGTCCGGGTCTCCGAACGCATGGACGCGGATCGCCTTCAACGCGGCCACTCCCTTCCGAAGCGATTGTCCCCGCCGCCGCAAGGTTCCCCGCCTGCGCGCGGCGAAGCCCAACACATCACGTCACGATCCTAGGAGGCTCTATGCGCGCACGCGGCCTGCGCCTCGGCTGGATCGCCCTTCTCATGCCGCTGCTCGCGGGATGCGGGAGCGGCGCGCCGCAGGCGCCCACCCCGCCGCCGGCTCTCGCGGTCGCTTCCAGCCTCTTCCCCACATTCCCGAAGATCGCGGCATCCTCCTCCCGGACGATCGCCCTGAGCGGGTCCCACTCGCGCGACCAGCTCCTCGTGACGCAGGGCGTCTCGGGCGCGACGGTGCAGGTGCTCTCAGGCGGCCGCACGCTCCTTCGCCGCACGGGCGTGCACGCGCTCGCCGTCGCCTTCTTCGGCGCCCGCCACCTGCCCGTGCTGCTCTTTGAGGCGGCCGGCGGCAGCGTCTGGGGCTATCCGCTGAGCGCGGCGACCTACGATCCCAGCCTGCACGCGTTCGAGCCGGTCGCCTTCGTCCACCCGGTCGGGGGGCTGCTCGTCACGTCCGAGCTGCAGGGGTTCGCGCAGCTCACGCCGCAGGGCGTGACGCTCGTGTCGCCGACCGGGCCGGGCGCCGCCAAGGCGCCGACGGGCGAGTCCACGACCAGATGGGTCTACCGCGCGCACCTAGGCGGCGTCGGGGAGTGGCTGCGCGCGCACTGAGGGGCCTGCTGCACCTAGCCTTGCACCGCGCAAACGTCAAGCCTTGTCTTCGCTACCGCACTTCCGTACTCTCTTCCCATGAAAGTCACGATGTACCTCGACGTGCTGTCCCTCTGGTGCCTCTACGCGGACCGCTCGGTCGACCGCCTGCTCGCCGAATACGGCAAGCGCATCGACTTCGACTGGCGGATCTCGCTGATCCGCGGCGAGGCGCCGCTCGGCTACGGCCAGGCCGAGGAGGCGTTCTACTACCGGCGCGGCGCGCACCTCACCGGAGCCGCGCTGAATCCCGGCTGGCTCGGAGGGCCCGAGACCGGCACCCTCGCGGCGAACCTCGCCGCCGTGGCCGCGCGCAGCCTCGGCAAGGAGGACCGGTCCGTCCCGCGCGCCCTGATGGACGCCGCGATGGTCGAGGGACGCGAGGTCTGGCGCACCGAGATCGCGGTGGAGGTTGCGGCCGGGGCCGCGGGCCTGCCGCGCGCGCGCCTCGCGACGGCGCTCAAGGACCCCAAGGTGCGCGAGGAGGCGCTACGCACCACCGCCGAGATGCTCGCGCTGGGCGTCGGCGAACGGCCGGTGCTCGTGTTCGAGAACGCGATCCCGGACAGGGCCCTCCTCTCCGGCATCTGGGCCTACGAGCCGATGGCCGCCCTTTGCGAGGCGATGCTGCGCGACGAGGAGCGCTTCCTCGCCTTCAACGCCGCGAATCCCAAGCCCTAGCCGACAGGCAGGAGGGCCGTCCCCGCGCGGGGACGGCCCTCCTGCCTGCGTTCACTGCCCGCCGACGAGTTCCCCGTAGCGGTAACAGCCGACGAGATGATCCATCACGAGTCCGGCCGCCTCCATGAAGGCGTAGCAGATCGTGCTGCCGACGAAGGAGAAGCCCCGTTCCCGCAGCGCGCGGCTGAGCGCGTCGGAGGCGGCGGTGCGCGCCGGAACCTCCGAGAGTGCTGCGTAGTGATGCACTTCGGGGCTGCCTCCGACGAAAGACCAGAGGAATTCCGCAAAGTCCTCGCCGCGCGCGCGCATGGCGCAGAGCGCCTGCGCGTTCGACCGTACGGAGAGGATCTTCTGGCGGTTGCGCACGATGCCCGGGTCCTCGCGCAGGCGCGAGAGGTCCTCGTCCGAAAGATCTGCGATGCGCTCCGGGTCGAAGCCGAGGAAGGCGCGCCGGTAGCCCTCGCGCCGGTGCAGGATCGTCCGCCAGGAGAGCCCGGCCTGCGCACCCTCGAGGCAGAGCAGTTCAAAGAGCCTGCGCTCGTCGCGCAGCGGAACGCCCCATTCGCGGTCGTGGTAGTGAAGATACAGCGGGTCGGACAGGGTCGCCCAGCCACAGCGTTCCACCCGATCACCCCGCGGCCTGCTTCGCCGCGCGACCGGCGTGCGCCTGCCTGCCGCAGGACGCGCCAGACGCGGCATGCTGACGCGGTCATGTCCGCACTGGACTTCGTGGCGCAGCGCCACGCTCGCCGTGGCCCTCACGTGCCTCTCCGGCCTGCTCGCCTCACGCAGCTCCGCCATCGGAGCGCTCGTCGCCGACCGCTCGACCTTCGTGTGGGAGAGCGCGGTCCAGCCGCGCGCGCCGCGCCACGCGGTGCCCTCCGAGAGCGCTGCTTTCGATGCTGCTCGCCGCGTCGGCAAGCTCTCCGAGATGAAGGAGGCGTCGCTCCCGCAGCGCCGCCTCCGAACGCCGCAGGAGGTGCTGCGAAACCAGGATTTCTTTGCGGGAGGTTCTTGCAGGAAGCCGCATGGCAGGAAAGAACCCCTCACGCGGAGGTGCAGCGCCGATGCATGAGCGTAGGAACCTTCTGTTGACGAGGTACCCCGCAGTGTTCTACAAGCTGCAGCACCGTCTCAACGAGCAGGACCTCGACATCTCCGCCCTGACCTTGACGATCCAGCCCTCCGACCACGAGGACGCCGCCTGTACGCTCGGCGTGCGCCCCTGCAGCGAGTCGACCGATTCCTTCCGCGCCGCCTTCGGCGAACTTGCATTCGCCGTCCCCGCCGTGGAGGCCGACGACCCCGGCCCGCGGATCGCCGACTTCTCGGCGCAGCTGATCCTGCGCTACAAGGAAGCACTCGCAGCCGTGCCGCGCTGACCAACTCGACCGCGGGCCCGTTCCCGGAAGGGAGCGGGCCCGCGCTGTCTGCATGGGCGCGGTGCCCCTTGACCCTCACGCAACGTCAGGGTGTAGTGTGCGTGGCAAGGCGCCCGAGAGGAAGGAGGATCTGCGTGGCCCAGACGGTCAAGGCGGTGGCGGAGCTCGCGGGCGTCAGCGTCCGGACGCTACACCACTACGACGCGATCGGACTCGTGCGCCCCGGCGGGCGGACCGAAGGCGGGTACCGGGTCTACAGCCAGCGCGATCTCGAGCGCCTGCAGCAGGTGCTCTTCTTCAAGGAACTCGGGCTCGGCCTCGAGGAGATCAAGGAGGTCCTCGACCGGCCCGGCTTCGACCGCCGCCAGGCGCTTTTGGACCACCGGGATCTGCTCTCCCGGCGCAGGGATCGCCTGGGACGCCTGATCGCGGCGGTGGAACGCACGCTGCAGAGCATGGAGGAGGGTGTGCCGATGGAGGGCAACGTGATGTTCGACGGCTTCAGCGCCGCCGAGTACGAGGAGGAAGTGCGCCAGCGCTGGGGCGAGACCGCAGCCTACAAGGAATCGAGGGAGCGGACGAAGGACTACACGGCCGGAGACTGGGACGCCGTCTTCACCGAACAGACCGCGATCCTGCAGGCCATCGCGGCGCTCGCCGACCGGCCTGCGGACGATCCCGCGGTGCTCGCGGAGATCGGGCGGATGCACCGCTTCATCAGCGAGCGCTTCTACGCCTGCCCGCCGCAGATGTACCGCGGGCTCGGGGATCTCGCGGTGGCGGACGAGCGCTTCAAGAGAACCTACGAGAAGCTCCGCCCGGGTCTCTCGCAGTTCATGCGGCAGGCGGTCCACGCCTACTGCGACAAGCTCGAGGCGGAAGAGTAGCAGGGTGACGAGGCGAGGGTCTGCACTGGGACAGCCCCTCGCCTCGTCTGTGGACCCGTTTTGGGATGGTCCTGTCAGGCTTCCTGCGCGACCAGGTTCTCCTCGTAGGAGACCGCCTCGAGGTCCTGCTTCGCCGGCTCCGGCAGGAGCATCGTCAGCAGGACGCCGACCATCGCGAAGACGAAGGTGATGCGCAGCGTCCCCGCGACGCCGAAGGCGGCGCTGAGGATCGGGAAGACGAACACCCCGATGAACGCGCCCACCTTGGCGATGCCGGCCGAGAGGCCGTGGCCGGTCGTGCGCATGTTCACGGGGTAGAGCTCGGCGCTCAGCACGAAGGTCGTCGTGTTCGGTCCGAACTCCGCGAAGAAGTAGCTGACGCCGTAGATCACGAGGAAGGGGATCAGCATCGACGTGATGCCCGGGATCACGCCGAGGGCCAGGAAGGCGAGGCCCATCAGCGTGAACCCGATCCACTGCAGGCGCTTGTGGCCGATGTCGTCGAGCTTGAGGAACGCGAGGAGGTAGCCTGGGACCGCCGCCACGGAGAAGATGATCAGGGTCCACGCCATCGTCTCGAGCGAAGTCGCAGCCGGTGCCACCGCCTTGATGATCAGCGGCGTCGAGATGGAGTTGCCGTAGTAGGCGTAGTCGAAGACGAACCAGGTGCCGGCGGTGCCGAGCAGGAGGCGCAGGTAGCGCTTGTCGCGCAGGAACTGCCAGAAGGAGAGGCGCACCTTCGGCTCGGCGTCCACCGCGGCCACGACCTGTCCGCCCGTGTACTCGCGTACCGCGCGGGACGCGTCTTGTGCCTTGCCGCGGACGCGGGCGATGTAGCGCGGGGACTCCGGCAGGGTCCGGCGCAGGTAGATGACCGCGAGCGCGGGCAACGCACCGAGGCCGAGCATCAGGCGCCAGGCGACGTCGCCGGGCACGCCCGACGCGAGCAGGGTCATCGCGACGATCGGGCCCGCGACAAGGCCGAGCGCCTGCATGGAGAAGACGAGGCCCACGAGCTTGCCCCGGTCCTTGCGGTTCGAGTACTCACTCATCAAGACCGCCGAGACCGGGTAGTCCCCGCCGATCCCGACGCCGAGGATGAAACGGAAGATGATCAGCCAGAGGATGTTCGGCGCGAACGCAGACGCGATCGCACCACCGGCCATGATGGCCGCTTCGAGGCCGTAGATCGACTTGCGGCCGAAGACGTCCGCGATGCGCCCGAACAGGAAGGCGCCGACGAAGGCCGCGATCAGTGCCGTGCTCGAGAGCAGGCCGAGCATCGTCGCGCTCGGCGCCCACTGCACCTTGATCAGCGTGACGGCCGCGCTGATGATGAAGAGATCATAGGCGTCCGTGAAGAAGCCCATCCCGGCGGTCAGCACTGTTCTCAAATGGAACAGGCTCAGTGGCGCATCGTTGAGCGCCCCGGTCACCGAACCACTGCGTTGGGCCATGCGGTCTCCTCCTTCGCTGGGGCAGGACGTACTCCCCTCCCCCCTGGACCGTCGCATCCACCGATTGCCGTTGCGTGTTGATTGCGTTAACGCCATGTTGCGCTGGCGCAACGAAACCTCCGTGCCGGCGCAACCCCATCTTCACGTTCTGGCCGTAGCGTGGAGCCGCCCTGAGTCCCTGACACCCCTTGACAAGGGATGACGGACATCCCACGATGGGAATATGAACCACGAACAAATGCTCTCCACCGGGCAGGTCGCCGAGCGTCTTGGCATGACTGTACGTACCGTCTACCGCTGGGAGAAGGCGGGGCGGTTGCATCCTGTGCGTCTGCCGACGGGGCAACGGAGATTCCCGGCAGGTGAGGTCGACGCGTTGCTTCACACAAAGGCAAGGGCGGTGCCGCGTTGCGTCGTCTACGCTCGTGTCTCCAGCGGCAAGCAGGCGGAGGCTGGCAACCTCGATCGGCAGCGCGAACGATTGGTCGCGGCGGCAGCAGAGCGGCGCTACAAACTGGTGGCAACCGTCACGGAACGGGCCTCGGGACTGAACGAGAAGCGCAAGGGCTTGCACCGCCTGTTCCACATGGCCGCCTCCGACGAGATCGATGTAGTGCTGGTTGAGTTCAAGGACCGCCTGGCGCGCTTCGGCTTCGCCTACGTTGTCGAAGCGCTGGCGGCACACGGCGTCCGCGTCGAGGTCTTGGATGGACCGGTCGCAACCGACGCGACCCAGGAACTTGTACAGGACATGCTCGCGATCATCGCCGTGTTCGCCGCAAGGCTCTACGGGAGGCGGTCACAGCGATTCCGCCACAAAGTCCAGGAGGCGGCGCAGGAACTGGATGACGAGGTGATGGGCGATGCCTGATCCGATTCTCGTCGGCGTCACCCGCACCGTCCGCCTGCGCATCGCCGAGGGTGCGGACCCCCTCGCGATCCGGGCGATCGCGAGCACGCAGGTCGAATGGGCCAAGGCCATACGTTTTTACACGGATCTGTTCCTCGAACACCCCGACGTCTACGAGGAGAAGAAAACCGTCAGGGCGCGCAGGGGCGAGGAGCGCGAGGTCTCCTGGACCGGGAAGGACCTGCTCACTTGGGCTGAGCGCGTGACCGTGCGCACGGAGGATCACCCCACGGTACTCCACGACTTCAGCGAGGTTTGCCCCCAGATGCCCGTCACGCTGCGCCGCGCGGCGATCAACGCGGCCTCTGGCGCCGTCGCGAGTCATCTCACGAACCACAAGCTGTGGGAGATGGCAGACCCTGCAACGCGCGGCAGGGAGCCGAGGCCGCCCGACCCGCACCCCAACGTGACGCTCTATGGCGGCATGTACCACCTGGACGTAGACCGGCTGCGCAAGGGCTCCTGCTGCCTCAAAGTTCTGTCGGGCGGTCGCTGGCGTTGGATCGACGTGCCTTTGCAGATGCCTCCCTACGCGTTGGACCTTTTTACCCGGTCGGAGGCGGAGCAGGCGCGCATCGCCGCAGAGCGGGCAGGGCAGAACGCTCGCATGGCTGATGAGCGCAGGGAGCGTCGCACGAGCGAGGAGAAGGAGCGCCTGCGCGCGTCCCCCGGCGTCTGGGTCGCGCAGTCGCCGACGCTGGTCGCGAAGCCGGATGGCTTCTACCTGCACGTGCCCTTCGAGAAGCGCGTCGAGGTCAAGGGCAAGGCGGAGGAGCGGCGGCTCAAGGAGCCAACCCTCAAGGTAGGCACGATCGATCTCAACGCCGACTCGGCCGTGGCTGCGGCCTGGGAGGGCGAGCGCTGCATAGGCGTCGAGACGGTCTGGCACGCGCAGGAAAACGCAAAGCGCGAACGTACGCTACGCAAGGTCGCGCGCAAGCAGAAGGCGTCGGGAACCCCGGTCAAGGGCGAGCGCTCGAACCGCGCGCTCTGGGCGTACGTCCGCAATCTCGACGCCTCCCTGGCCTGGCAGATCGCCGCGCGCATCGTCGCCTGGGCGGTAACCCTCGGGCTGCAAGTCCTCGTCTTCGAGCACCTGCGCCCGTACCGTCCAGAGCGGGGCCTTTCCTGGAGTCGAAGGACGAACCGCAAGCGCTCCTACTGGCTGCGGGGGCAGGTCCTGAGGCATGTGCGTGATCTGGCCTTGCGCGAAGGGATCCTGGTCGTCGAGCGGAATCCTGCCTGGACCAGTCAAGCATGCCCGGCGTGTCACCGCTTGGCCGAGAGACTCTCGCCAAGCGGAGTCGGCTATCCCAGCCGGCTGCACTGCGGGCACTGTGCCTGGTCGGGCGATGCGAACGTGGCCGCCGCTCTGAATCTCAAGCTGAAATGGGATCGCACCTTCCGCTATCCCACGGCGGCTGAGCGCAAGGCGGCCGAACCAAGGCGCGCCGGAAACGGCGGCGCAGCCGTGAATCCTGAACAGGTCCCGGCAGCCGGCTAGGCTGTCGGCGGGGCTAACGACAGAATGGCGGATGCCCTGGCGGTCCAAGGCCCGAGAGGAAGCCGACAGGCTTCCGGTGGTGGGGCTGGTTGCTGGTCCCGTGCGAGTGCGCAAGCGGCTTGCCGCGAGAGGCATGGGGCGACTCCCAGTGGTTCGCCGGCCACGGCTCATGCGTGAGGATGGCCGGCACCCGCGCAAGCGGGTCCCGAGAACAACCGGCGCAAGTCGGCACTGGGGCGGCACGAACAACCGATGTCTGGGTTTGTCCAGCAAATCAGGCAACTGTTGACACCACCCATGCTTGATTCGGCACGCAGGTCTGTCTCCGGGTCACTGCCCCCGCGTCACGCGTCGCTGACCAGAAGGTTCTGCGGGTAGACAAAGTGCGGGGAACGGACCAACCGCTGTCGAAGTGCATGGCGGGCAAGGCTTTCGAGGGGGCGT